>JAFAZB010000331.1 GCA_019240015.1 Solirubrobacterales bacterium | reverse complement strand
ACAGATACGTGCTCGGCGCGCCCGGCGACTGGCGGATGATCGCCACAACATCCAACGGACAACCCGCCGCCGCCGTGTACCACCGCGACGGGGACGGCACGATGCGCGCGCATGGCATCGTTGTGCTGGCCCCGACCACCACCGGCGTCTCCCGCGTAATCGAGTTCCACGATCCGGCGCTGGTGGTCACGTTCGGCTTCTCAGAACTACTCGCCGACTGACGCTACTCGAGGTCGTGCGGCGCCCGTGCACATCGGCGGAATCGGCTTCACCGTCTACCCCACTGCCCACTGCCGGCGCAAGCGTCAGCAGCGACGAGAGCCGGCGGGACGCTTGCTAGTGCTTCTCAGGCGCGAGGCTCCCCTCGTCATCGCCCTCGAGCTCATCGGCCTGCTGGTCCTGGGGGTCGTTTGACTCGAGCTTCTCCGCATCGCCGCTGACGTCCTCCTTGCGGCCCTCCTTGTAGGCGTGTAGCGAGCTCGACGGAAGCTCGTCGGGATCTGCGGTGCTCTGATCGTCGCGATCGGGCATAGACCCTTCCTCTCGGGTTGATGTTCTGTTTTGAGTGCTACCCGTCCACAGCCGGTCTCATGACCCAGGCGCCCCGAACGTCGAGCGCAGCGCCCGCGCCAAGCGCCGAGCACGATCGGTCCCGCGCCGCCCGGCCCAGGGGTGCGGGCCGCGAGCCCAGGGATGCCAGCCCAGGTTTCCGTAGTGCTCGCGCAGCGTGGCCTTGAGCTCGCCCCGATGCCCGCCGCAGGCGTAGCGGTGCGGCCCGTAAATCCCGCGCCCGTGCCAGGTCAGCCACCGGCCCGGATCGGCGTCGACGTACTCGCCATGGCGCAGATCGAGCAGCTGGCGCTCGAGCGCGATCTGGGTATCGGGATCGGGCCGCGCGCCGCAGAACTCGCAGCGAAAGACGACCGTAACGGGCACCGGTCGCTACCGCTCCTCGCCGACCAGCTCCGCACTGGTGTGCTCGAGCAGTTCCTCGAGCTGCGCGGCCAGCGACCCGTGCAGATGGATGTCGCCGGCCGAGCCACTGATCAGCCCGGCTCGCGTTAGCCGCGCCAGGGCGTGTGAGATCGACGGGCGCTCGGCTCCGACCAGCTGGCCGAGCAGCCAGTGGGTGAGCGGCAGCGTGAGGTGGATCCCGCCCGGCTCGACGCGCCCCCAGCGGGTGGCCAGGTGCCAGAACAGGAGCACGAGACGCAGCTCGAGGCGGGGGTGGGAGGCGATCGCCCGCATCGCGTCACCATCGGTCACGCGCCGGCTGACGCGGCGAAGCAGCGCGACCATCACCCGAGGCCAGGGCCGGACGCGCTCGCTGAAATCGGCGTCGAGCAGTGCCATGCGGGTCGGCCACAGCACGCGCCAGCGGTGCGCGGGTACGAGCATCTCCTCGGGGTGGCATTCGGGGGGCTGGAGCAGGTCGCCGGCGCCGACCAGCTCCGCGGCGGTGCGCCCCGCCACCGTGCTCTCACACGCGATCAGCCCGTCGAGGACCAATAGGCCGGCCCCGCGCCCCACGTCGTCGAACGCGGGCCACAGGTTGCATTCGCCGAGCTGTGCGGCAAGCACCCGCACCGTTGTGGCCTGGCGCGCCACGATCCGGGTGCGGATGTCGAACTCCTCGGCCAGCTCCTCATCGGCGTCCAGCAGGTAGGCGAAGTAGCGCGTCGGGCGCGGCCGGCTCGGCGCGGAGGCCACGTTTCCCGCGTCCCATTCCAGCGGGCCAATCGGGCCCCCTGTGCTTACGTCGACCGACATCTGCCTCTCCCTGCTTCGGATACCACCGTACTCCCGATCACCCCCGTGATGCGAGGTAACTTGGGTTACCGTCCGATTAGTAACACCGGTTACCAGGCTTTTCCCCCACGCTCAAGGCCGGTGGTAGAAGCGCCTTGTGTGCTTGGCCATCCCCGGGCAGGTGGTGGAGATCGTTGACGAGGAGCGGCGGCTGGCCAAGGTCGACGTGGCCGGGGTCCAGCGCAACGTGAACGTGGGCCTGCTCGACGGGAACGCCGGCGCCGGAGTGGCGGCCGGGGACTGGGTCCTGATCCATGTGGGCTTCGCGATCTCCAAGGTGGACGAGCAGGAGGCGCGCGCCACGCGGGACCTCCTGGTGCGGATGGGCGCCGACTACGAGCAGGAGCTCGAGGAGCTCAAGGCCAGCGTGATCGAATGACCGCTCGCGAGCCTGGCGAGCTCGAATGCGGCTCGCGGCACTGCATCACCTGCGGCGACGACGGCGTGCCGATGACGGTCCTGAAGGTGGATCACGCGCGCGAGCTGGCGCTTTGCGCCGAGCAGTCGGGCGCACGCTCGACAGTCGAGCTCGCACTGGTGGCGCCCGTCGCTCGCGGCGATCGCCTGCTGGTGCACGCGGGGACCGCGATCGCGGCCCTGACCGAGGCAGGGACATGAGGTTCGTCGACGAATACCGCGATCCCGACCTCGGACGGGCGCTGGCCGGCGAGATCCTGTCCCTGGTCGAGCCGGGCCGGCACTACAAGCTAATGGAGGTGTGCGGCGGGCACACCCACTCGATCTACAAGTACGGCGTCGACGATCTGCTCCCGGGCAACGTCGAACTGGTCCACGGCCCGGGCTGCCCGGTGTGCGTGATCCCGATGGGCCGGGTCGACGACGGGATCGCGCTGGCGCACGAGCCGGGTGTGATCTTCACCTGCTTCGGCGACATGATGCGCGTACCGGGATCGGATGGCAGCCTGCTCGACGCCAAGGCGCGCGGAGCGGACATCCGCATGGTCTACTCACCGCTCGACGCGCTGCGGATCGCCAAGCAGAACCCAGACCGCGAGGTGGTGTTCTTCGCGATCGGCTTCGAGACGACAGCGCCGTCCACCGCGCTGACACTCAAGCGCGCCCGCGCCGAGCGGGTGGAGAACTTCTCATGCATGTGTAGCCACGTCACGATCGTGCCGCCGCTGCGTGCGCTGCTCGAGTCACCAGACCTGCGGCTGGATGGCTTCATTGGCCCCGGCCACGTCTCGACGGTGGTCGGAGCGCGACCGTTCGAGTTCATCCCTGCCGACTACGGCAAGCCGGTGGTGATCGCCGGCTTCGAGCCGCTGGACATCCTGCAGGCGGTGGCGATGATCCTCGCCCAGCTGAGCCAGGACCGCTGCGAGGTGGAGAACCAGTACAAGCGCGTGGTCCCCTACGAGGGCAACCTGCGTGCGCTCGAGGTAATGGCCGAGGTGTTCGAGCTGCGCCCGCACTTCGAGTGGCGCGGCCTGGGGTTCATCTCCCACAGCGGCCTGAGGCTCTCAGAGGCCTACGCCGATCTCGACGCCGAGCGACGCTTCGGCGTGCCCGGCGTGCGGGTCGCCGATCCAAAGGCGTGCCAGTGCGGCGAGGTCCTCAAGGGCGTGATCAAGCCGTGGGAGTGCAAGGTGTTCGGGACCGCGTGCACGCCCGAGCGGCCGATCGGCACCTGCATGGTGTCCTCCGAGGGGGCGTGCGCGGCGTACTACAACTTCGGGCGCTTCGCGCGCGAGCGCGAGGTCGTATGAGCCCGAACGGCGCGAGCGCGCCCCCGTCCGAGCGCGAGCAGAAAATCCTCGGGATCATCGAGACCGCCCGCGGCAAGCGGGCCAAGTTCCGCGACAACCATGTCACGATGGCTCACGGCGCCGGCGGCAAGGCGACCCAGGGACTGATCGAGGGGCTGCTGCTGCCCGCGCTGGGCGGCCAGGCGCTGAGCGAGCTGGCCGACGGCGGCGCCCTACAGGCAGGCGGAGTCCCGCTCGTGATGAGCACCGACTCCTACGTGGTCAAGCCGCTGCGCTTCCCGGGTGGATCGATCGGTGAGCTGGCAGTCAACGGGACCGTCAACGACCTGGCGGTGTCAGGAGCCCGCCCCGCCGCCCTCAGCCTGTCACTGATCCTCGAGGAGGGGCTGCCCGCCGAGCAGCTGCGGGCCGAGGTCGAGGCGATCGCCACGGCCGCCCGCGAGGCGGATGTCGAGATCGTCACCGGGGACACCAAGGTGGTCGAGCGAGGCCACGCCGACGGCATGTACATCTGCACCGCCGGGGTGGGGGTGCGCGATCCACGCGCGGCGCTCTCGCCCACCGCGCTCGAGCCAGGCGATCGCATCCTGCTGTCGGGCTCGATCGGCGCGCACGGCACCGCGATCATGCTCGCGCGCGGCGAGTTCGAGCTCGACGCGGGCATCGAGTCGGACACGCGCTCGCTCTGGCCGGCGGTCGAGGCCATGCTCCAAGCGGCCGGGCCGGAGCTGCGATGCATGCGCGACGCGACGCGCGGCGGGGTGGCGTCGGTGCTCAACGAGCTCGCGCGGGCCTCCGCGGTGGCGATGATCGTGCGCGAGGGCGAGGTCCCGGTGGACGCGGCGGTGGCGGGCGCGGCCGAGATCCTGGGCATCGACCCGATGTACGTGGCCAACGAGGGCAAGCTGGTGGCGTTCGTGGCACCCAGTCGGGCGGCGGCGGCGCTCGAGGCGCTGCGCGCGGTGCCGGGCTGCGAGCAGGCGGCGGAGATCGGCGAGGTGAGGGCCGCGCCGCCGGGGATGGTGTTGGTGGCGACGAGCTTTGGCGGCAGGCGGGTGATGGATCAGCTGGTCGGCGATCCGCTGCCGCGGATCTGTTAGAGCGAGAGGAGACGGCATGGCCGTAATGGAGAGCCCATACAGCGCGCAGAAGCAGACCGAGGCGGTGACTGCCCACGTGCTGTGGATGACCACGGGTCTCAGCTGCGAGGGTGACTCGGTGGCGATGACGTCGGCCACCAACCCGAGCCTCGAGGACATCATCCTGCAGGCGATCCCGGGCATGCCCAAGGTGATCGTCCACAACCAGGTGGTGGACTACGCCGTCGGCCAGGAGTACGCGCAGGCGTGGTTCGACGCCGAGAAGGGCGAGCTCGACCCGTTCGTCCTCGTGATCGAGGGCTCGCTGGGTAACGAGGAGATCAACGGCGAGGGTCACTGGACCGGCTTTGCCGTCAACCCCGAGACCGGCCAGCCGATCACGATGAACGAGTGGCTCGACCGGCTGGCGCCGAAGGCGGCCGCGGTAGTGGCGGTCGGCACCTGCGCCACCTACGGCGGCATCCCGGCAATGAAGAACAACCCCACCGGCGCCATGGGCGTGCCCGACTACCTCGGCTGGAGCTGGAAGTCCAAGGCCGGGCTGCCCGTGGTGTGCATCCCCGGGTGCCCCGCGCAGCCCGACAACATGACCGAGACGCTGCTGTACCTGGCGCTGCACCTCGCCGGGCTGGCCCCCGCGCCCGAGCTCGACGAGGCCCTGCGTCCCAAGTGGCTGTTCGGTCGCACCGTGCGCGAGGGCTGCAACCGCGCCGGCTACGCCGAGCAGGGTGACTTCGCCACCGAGTACGGATCTGACCACCGTTGCCTGGTCAAGCTGGGCTGCAAGGGCCCGGTGGTGAAGTGCAACGTGCCGATCCGCGGCTGGGTGAACGGCGTCGGCGGTTGTCCCAACGTAGGGGGCATCTGCATGGCCTGCACGATGCCCGGCTTCCCTGATAAGTACATGCCGTTCATGGACGAGGATCCGTGGGGGGCGGCGGCCGGGACGCTGATGAAGTACAGCTACGGCCCGATCGTGCGCGCGTTCCGCCACCGCCACATCAAGACCAAGTACGACAAGGAGCCCGAGTGGAGGCGGCCAGGCCGGCAGCTGACCAGCGGCTACCAGCCCCGATGGTGAGCACCCGCCGCTAGCGCGACCCCTGAAACGAACGAGGAGACAACCAGATGGCCACTGAGACGCCCACCCAGCAGAAGGTCATGGTCAAGGAGATGTCCTGGGACCCGATCACGCGGATCGTCGGGAGCCTCGGCATCCACACCGAGATCGACTTCTCTAACCAGCAGGTGCTCAAGTGCTACAGCACCTCGATGATCTTCCGCGGGTTCGACATCTTCATGAAGGGGATCGATCCGCGCGACGCGCACTTCATCACGAGCCGCATCTGTGGCATCTGCGGTGACAACCACTGCACGTGCTCGTGCCTGAACCAGAACATGGCGTACGGCGTCAAGCCGCCGCCCCTTGGCGATCTGGCGTTCAACCTGGCCGAGACGGCGGATTACATCTTCGACCACGCGATCTTCAACGACTGCATGGCCAACGTGGACTTCTGCGAGCAGATGGTCAAGGAGACCAACCCGACGCTCCTGCAGAGGGCCGAGCAGACCGCCGCGCCCAGCCAGGACATCCACGGCTTCAAGACGATCGCGGACATCATGCGGGCGCTGAACCCGTTCACCGGCGAGTTCTACCTCGAGACGCTGCACGTGGCACGCTACACGCGGGAGATGTACTGCCTGTTCGGCGGCCGTCACACCCACCCCTCGACGATCATGCCGGGCGGCTGCAGCGCCGACATCACCCACCAGACTTGCACGGACTACTACGTGCGGCTGATGCGCTACTTCGACTACGTCAAGCGCAGCGTGCCGATGCACGACGACCTCTACGACTTCTTCCTCCAGGAGCTGCCGGGCTATGACATGGTCGGCTTCCGGGAGACGAATCTCGTCAACTGGGGCTCGTTCGACGACCCTGACTACGTCGACTACGACTACCGCAACATGACCGAGTGGGGCCGCAAGCGCTACATCACTCCGGGCGTTGCGATCGGCGGTGAGCTGATCTCGACCGACCTGGTCGAGATCAACCTGATGATCCGCATCCTGCTGGGCTCCTCTTACTTCGACTCATGGGAGAACGAGCCGACGTTCGTGACCCACGACCCGCTCGGCAACCCGGTGGACAAGAACCACCCGTGGAACAAGATCACGCTGCCGCGACCGCAGAAGCGCGACTTCACCGACAAGTACACCTGGGTCGTCTCGCCGCGGATCTACGACAAGCGCACCGACACGCACGTGTGCTGCGACACGGGCGGCGGACCGTTCGCGCGGCAGTGGTGCACCGCTAAGGCGGGCCTGGTCGACTTCGGCTACGCCAAGGCCACCGGCCACTCGATCCAGATGGTGCTGCCCCGCTCGCCCAGCCTCCCGGAGATGGAGCTCGAGTGGAACGTGCCCGAGAAGTCCAATGCGATCGAGCGCGACCGCGCGCGCACATACCACCAGGCCTACAGCGCGCTGATCGCGCTGCACTGCCTGGAGCGCGCGATGAAGGAGGTGCAGGCCGGGCGCACCAAGAGCTGGAACAGCTTCAAGGTGCCCGACAGCGCCGTCAGCTGCGGCTTCCACGAGGCGGCGCGCGGGGTGCTCTCGCACCACATGGTGATCCGCGAGGGCAAGATCGCCAACTACCAGCCCTATCCGCCCACGCCGTGGAACGCCAGCCCTCGCGACGTCTACGGCACCCCGGGCCCCTACGAAGACGCGGTGCAGAACACGCCGATCTTCGAGGAGAACGGCCCGGAGAAGTTCAAGGGCGTGGACATCATGCGAGCGGTGCGGTCCTTCGATCCGTGCCTGCCGTGTGGCGTGCACATGTACACCGGCAAGGGCAGGGTCCGCAAGGTGATGCACACTCCGACCGCGATGGCCTAGCCGATGCAGGCGCACGCCACGGCCGCGCCCGTCTCCGCGCCGACGCCGGAGCAGCTGTTCGAGCGCGTCCAGCAGCTCCAGGACCAGCTCGAGTTGCTCCCCGAGGGGCCCTCGCGCAGCCTGGCTGAGGAGCTCCTCGGCGCGGTGGTGCAGATGTACGGCGCCGGGCTCGAGCGGATCATCGAGACGCTGGGCGGGGCCGGCGAGCCGGGGGAGCAGCTCGCGCTGGAGCTGGCAGATGACCCGTTCGTGGCCACGCTGCTCTTGATCCACGACCTGCATCCGCTCTCGCTCGAGCAACGCGTGGAGCAGGCGCTCGACTCGGTGCGCCCGTACATGGAGTCCCACGGCGGCAACGTCGAGCTGCTGTCGTTACAGGAGGGCTTGGCGCGGATCCACCTGCGCGGCAGCTGCTCTGACTGCTCGGCCTCGTCGGTCACGCTCGAGCTGGCCGTCAAGCAGGCGCTAGAGGAGCTCGCGCCGGACCTGGAGGGGCTCGAGGTCGAGGGCGTGGCGCCGCAGATGCCAGGGCTGGGGCTGCCGATGGCCGGCGCAAACGGCAGCGGGAGCGAGCTGCCGGTCGTGATGTCCGGGGCGCCGGCGCCGCGCTGGGTGGAGCTCGACTCCGCGGCGAGCGGGCTCGCGCCGGGAGCGCTGACGACGGCCGCGCCCGGCGGCGTGGACGTGATCGTGGCCAACGTCGAGGGCACGCTGCTGGCCTACCGGGACGTCTGCGCCGGATGTGGCTCGAGCCTGCGCGACGGCGTGCTCAGCGAGGGCGCCCTGCGCTGCTCGGCGTGCGAGCGCTCGTTCTTCTTGCCGCGCGCCGGTCGCTCGCTCGACGACGAGCAGCTGCAGCTCGAGCCGGTCCCGCTGCTGCGCGAGGGCGCAGCCGTCAAGGTGGCCTTGGCAGCATGAGCGCCACGAACGGGCGGCGCTCGCTGCAGGGGGCGATCGCCGCCCGCCGGCGCTCTCGGCTGGTCACCGGGCTGCGCGGCGCGGCGCGAGCGCCGGCTGACGCCCGGGCGCCGAGTGAGCCGGGGATCGAGCATTGCGATCTCTGCGGCCTCGCGATCCCGGAGGACCACCGCCACCTGATCCACCTGGCGCAGCGGCGGATCGTCTGCGCCTGCGAGGCGTGCTGGGGAATGCGATCGGGAGACGGCGACTACCGACCGGTCGGCAACCGCACGCTCGCGCTGCCCGCACTCGAGCTGCCAGACGAGCTGTGGGCCAGCTTCCAGATCCCGATCGGGTTGGCCTTCTTCATGCATTCGACGGTCACCGACTGCGTGGTCGCGATGTACCCAAGCCCGGCTGGCGCAACCGAATCCGAGCTGCACTTCGAGAGCTGGTCGCGGATGTGCGAGCTGAACCCGGTGCTGGCCGAGCTCGAGCCCGACATCGAGGGGCTGATCGTCAACCGCCTCGCCGATCCGCCGGTGTATACGATCGCACCGATCGACCGTTGCTACGCACTGACCGGGGCGATCAAGGCAAGTTGGGAGGGGATCTCCGGCGGCCCAGGCGTGGAGCGCGCGGTGAGAGGGTTCTTCGAGCGGCTTGCGGTCGAGGTGAGCTGATGACGAGCATCGGCCCCGCCGCGCTCGGCGGCGAGCCGGTCGCCCCGGCGGCTCCCGAGCCGCGATTCGCCGTCCTCGGCGCGCGCCCAGTGCGCCACGCGGCTGCGCCGATGCTGGCGATCGACCTCGAGGTCTCAGAGCCAAGCGGGCGGCACGTCTACATGATCGCGCTCAGCGTCCAGGTCATGATCGAGCCGGCCCGGCGCCGCTACGACGCGTCGGCGCACGCGCGCCTGGTCGAGCTGTTCGGCGCACCCGAGCGGTGGGCGGTCACCACGCGGAGCCTGGTGTGGACGGCACTCGACGTGCTCGTCCCCCCGTTCACGGGCTCGTGCACCGTGTCGATCCCGGTGTCCTGCCACTACGACCTCGAGCTGGCGGCCTCCAAGTACCTGGCGGCCCTCGAGGATGGCGAGGCGCCGATGGCGATGCACTTCAACGGCACGATCTACTACCGCGACGAGCGTGGCGGGCTACAGATCGTGCTGGTGCCGTGGAACACCTCGATCGACTTCAAGCTCCCGGTCGCGGTGTGGCGGGAGACGATCGAGCACTACTACCCGGCGACCACGTGGATCACGGTCGGCACCGGCACGTACGAGGCGCTCCAGCGCGCGAAGCTCGACCGCGGGCTGGCCACCCTCGACGCCACGGTGCAGGCCCTGATCGAGCAGGCCCATCGTGGCTGAGGCGCTCGAGCAGCTGGTCGAGTCGCTGCTCTACGAGGGATACGCGCTGTACCCGTACACCCCGGGCGCAACCAAGAACGCCACTCCGACCCCGTTCGGGATCGTCTACCCGCCCGCGTACGCCGCCGAGTGCGCGGGCGCGTTCGACCACGCCCGGCTCGAGTGCTGGGCCCACCCGGCCCCCGGGGCCACGCTCAGCGCCACGCTGCGTTTCCTGCGCTCGCGCGGCGATCGCCACCAGGCGGCCGAGCAGCGAGTCGAGCTGGGCCCGATCCGGGTCGGCCAGCGCCAGTCGGTCGAGTTCCTGGGCGGCCGCTTCACGCTTCGCTCCGAGACGCCGCCGTCCGGGACTGCCGGTCACCGCGTACTCGTTCGCGCGTGCGTGCACAACACACTCCGGGTGCAGGCTGGGCTCGACCGCGCCGGGGCACTGGCGGGGGCGCTGCTCTCCACGCAGATCGTGGTCGCGCTGTCCGCCGGACGCTTCCGCTCACCACTTGAGGGCGCCACCCACAGCGTCAACACGTTCCCGGTGCTGGCGTCGGCCGGCGACGACGTGGTGCTGGGGACCACGATCGTGCTTCCCGACCACCCGCAGATCGCGCCCGAGAGCCGCGGCGGGCTGTTCGACTCGACCGAGATCGAGGAGGCCCTGCTGTTGCACGTCCATGCGCTTTCGGACGGCGAGCGCGCCGAGATTGAGCGCCAGGACCCCGCGGTGCGCGAGATGATCGCGCGGGCGGCCAGCACCACCCCGCAGGAAATCATGGCGCTCCACGGGCGCGTGACGCTGCGCGACCCCGAGACGACCGCGCCCCCGGTGGAGCCCGCGGGGCTGCCCGACCCGCGCGCGGGCGAGGCCGAAGCGACGGTCGACGGCGTGCGTTTCGTCAAGGGCGCGAAGGTGCTGATCCGACCGGGGCCTGAGGCCGACCTGCACGCACGCATGCTCGACGGCCGCACGGCGACAATCGAGCGGATCTTCACCGACTACGACGGCCGCACCCACCTGGCCGTGACGATCGACGGCGACCCCGGCCAAGAGCTCATGCGCGACAGCGGCCGGTTCCTGTTCTTCTACGCCCCCGAGGTGGAGGTGATCGACAAATGAGCGCTGAGCCCCTGCGGAGCATCCTGATCGCCGGCGTCGGCAACGCCTGGCTACGCGACGACGGCTTCGGCGGGGAGGTGGCCCGTGCGCTGCAGAATCGCGAGCTCCCACCCGGGGTGAGCATCATGGATGCCGGCACCGGCGGCCTCGACCTGGCCTACGAGGTGATGCGCGGCTACGACGCGCTGGTGATCCTCGACGTGAGCCGCCAGGGCGGAGAGCCGGGGACGCTGTATGTGATGGAGCCCGACGAGGAGCAGGTCGAGGCTGGGATCGAGGACGGGCAGGCGATCAACCCGCACGCGATGGACCCGCAGACCGTGCTGCGGTTCGTGAAGTCGATCGGCGCGTGGCCTGGGCGCGTGGTGGTGATCGCGTGCGAGCCGGCCGAGGTCGAGCAGATAGGCTGGGGCCTCTCAGAGCGGGTGCGCAATGCCGTGGCGCGAGCAGTCGACCTCGTGCTCGAAACCGTCGCTGAGTTGCGCTCGGGATCGGCTCGGGCGGCGAGCTGATCTGGCGGCCTCACGTGCACGAGCTCTCCCTGAGCGGCGCGATCGTCAACACGGCGGTCAAGCACGCGAGCGGGCGTCCGGTCCGGGTGGTCAGCGTGCGGGTCGGGAGGTTGCGACAGGTGGTGCCCGCGACGCTCGAGTTCTACTTCGAGTTCGTCGCTCGGGGCACGCTGTGCG
>JAFAZB010000316.1 GCA_019240015.1 Solirubrobacterales bacterium | reverse complement strand
CCCAACGCCCGCCGGCGGATCGTTCATCTCGGCGACGTGTTTCAGAGCCCGCCACCGGACTGGTCGCCGCTCACGGTGTGGCTCGGCAAGGACATCGCCGGCCGTGCGATCGGCGCCGACCTGGCGAAGATGCCGCATCTGCTGGTGGCGGGGACCACCGGCTCGGGCAAGTCGGCATGCGTCAACGCGATGCTGTCCTCGATCCTGTTGCGCGCCACCCCGCACGAGGTTCGGGTCGTGCTCGTCGATCCCAAGCAGGTAGAGCTCAACCACTACGAGTCGATCCCCCACCTGTTGACGCCCGTGATCACCTCGCCGCGGATGGCTGCCAACGCGCTCCAGAACCTCGTGAAGGAGATGGAGCAGCGCTACGGGATCATGTCGCTGGCTCGGACCCGGTCGCTGCCCGAGCTCAACCGCACCCGCGAGAAGCGCGGTGAACCGCCGCTCCCGTACGTGCTGTGCGTGATCGACGAGCTCGCCGACCTGATGATGGTCGCCCCGGCCGACGTCGAGGACTCGATCATCCGCCTGGCGCAAAAGGCGCGCGCGGTGGGCATCCACCTGGTGCTGGCGACGCAGTCGCCGCGGGTCGACGTGATCACCGGGATGATCAAGGCAAACGTGCCCTCCCGGATCGCGTTCGCGGTCTCCAGCCAGACCGACTCGCGCGTGATCCTCGATCAGAACGGCGCCGAGTCGTTGCTCGGCCAGGGCGACATGCTGTTCTCGCCCGTGGGCTCCTCGAAGGTGCAACGGATCCAGGGCGCGTACATCGACGAGCAGCAGATCGCCGAGCTGACCGACGCTTGGCGCCGGCAGGGCGAGCCCGAGTTTCACCAGGAGCTACTCGCGGAGGTGCAGAGCCCGGATGGAGAGGAGGGCGAGGAGGATTCACTGCACCCCGACGAGGATCCCCTGCTGGAGGAGGCGATCGCGCTCGTCGCCCAGATGGGAACCGCCTCGACCTCGATGTTGCAGCGGCGGCTGCGGCTCGGGTACACCCGCGCTGGCCGGCTGATCGACATGCTCGAGCGCCGCGGCGTGATTTCCGGCTACGAGGGTTCAAAGCCCCGTCAGGTCTTGATAACCGAGGCCGACGTGCCCCGGATCCTCGCCCACTTCGCGGAGGCCGACGGCGCGCCGGGGGGTGGCGCCGCGCGGGTCGCAGACCACACCGCGGGGGGCGGTGCAGTGCGGGTCCCGGACGACCTCGAGCAGGACGACCGGGAATAGTCGGCGCGCCGCCGCCGGCGCTGCTCGTGTCCTGGCTGCCGACCCGACTCAGGCGCCCGAAGGACACGGCTCGGGCGCCGGTAGCCTTCGCTTCAGATGGCTGATATTGGCTCCACTCTGCGCGAGGCGCGGATGCGCGCCAGGATCGACGTCAGCGAGGTCGAGACACGCACCAAGATCCGCGCCAAGTACCTCCGTGCGATCGAGAACGAGGAGTGGGACCTGCTCCCCGGCGAGATCTACGTCAAGAGCTTCCTGCGCACCTATGGTGACTATCTGGGGCTCGACAGCCGGCTGCTGGTAGACGAGTTCAAGCGACGCTACGAGGCGCCGCCAGACCACGAGCTGCGGCAGATGACGCCACTCGGCCGCGAGCGCGAGCGACCGCCGCGGGGACCGCTGATCCCGCCGTGGGTGGCGATCGGGCTGGTGCTGGTCGCGGTCGTCGTCGCGCTCTACATCGTCGGCAACTCGAACAAGCCCAGCTCCCCCCGCCCGGCTGCGCGGGCGCCCGCGATCCGGCGCCACAAGAGCCCTCCGCGGTCGGCTACCACAACGCAGCCGGCCACCGGCGGTACCGTTAGCCTGCAGCTGGTGCCGACCGGTCAGGTGTACGTGTGCCTGGTCGACGGCACGGGGAAGCGGCTGATCTCGGGCCACATCTTCGGCCCCGGGGACACGATCCCGACCAAGACGGCGCCCAAGCTGCTGCTGACGCTGGGCAACGCCTCGGTCAAGATGACGGTCAACGGCTCGGCCGTCGCCGTGACCCCGTCCGCGGACTCGATCGGATTTCTCTTGCAACCAGGGGGTAACAGCTCGCTTCCGCCGTCCAAGCAGCCGCGCTGCGCGTGAGCGCGGAGCCTGCCAGTCGTACGCGGGCAAGCCGCCTGCGGGCCGGGATCTTGATCACCGGCACCGAGGTCCTGACCGGGATCATCTCCGACCGGAACGGGCCATGGTTGTCTGAGCGCCTGATCGAGGACGGCGTCGACACCGCGACGATCCAGATCGTCGGCGACCGGCCGGATGATCTGCTCGCCGCGCTGCAATTCATGCAGGCGGAAGGGATGGCACTGGTGGTCACCAGCGGCGGGCTCGGCCCCACCGCCGACGACCTGACCGCCGAGATCGTGGGCCGTTTCACCGGGCGGGAGATGGTGCTCGATTCCGGGCTCGAGCACCGCATCGGGGAGATCCTGAGACCGATGATGAAGCGCTGGCCAAATCTCGACCCGGACGCGATCCGCGCCTCGAACCGCAAGCAGGCCGTGATCCCGCACGGCGCCACGGTGCTCGATCCGGTCGGCACCGCGCCCGGTCTCGTGGTGCCCTCCCTCGACGGCGCCGGGCCCACCGTGGTCGTGCTGCCCGGCCCTCCACGAGAGCTTCAGCCGATGTGGGAGCTGGCGCGTCAGACGGAGGCGTTTCGCGCTGCGATCGCGGGAGCCACCACCTACCAGCGGGAAATCGTGCGACTGTTCGGGATCCCGGAATCGGAGATCGCCAACACGCTGCGCGAGGCCGAGCGCGCTGGACTGTCGCTGGCGCAGCTGGAGATCACGACTTGCCTGCGTCGCGGTGAGATCGAGGTCGCGACCCGCTACGAGCCGCCGGCGCAGGAGTCCTACGATGCTTTGCTCGAGTTGATCCGCCAGCGCCATGCCGACACGCTGTTCTCCGAGGACGGCTCGACCGTCGACGAGCAGGTCGCGGCGCTCGTGCGCGGTCAGCGGGTCGCGGTCGCCGAATCGTGCACCGGCGGCCTGATCGCGGCCCGGCTGACCGAACGGCCGGGCTCCTCGGACTATTTCGCGGGTGGGATCGTCGCCTACTCGAACGAGGCGAAGCACGCCCTGGCCGGCGTGCCCGAGCAACTGATCTCGCGCTTCGGGGCCGTCTCGACCGAGGTGGCGGAGGCGCTCGCCGAGGGGGCGGCCAGCCGCTTCGAAGCCGACCTCGGAATCGGGATCACGGGGATCGCGGGACCGGGCGGAGGGACCGATCAGAAGCCCGTCGGCACCGTCTGCATCTCGGTCTGCGCGCGGGACGGCCGGAGGATCACACGCCGAACCCGGCTTCCCGGCGGCCGGACGGACATCCGCGAGCGCTCGGTGACGGTCGCAATGCACCTGCTGAGGCGCCTGCTGCAGGGCGAGTCGGACGCGCCGGCGCCCATCAGGCGCTCGCGCGCCGCCGATCGTTCGTGAGCGACGAGCGGGCGAGGCTGTTCGTCGCGCTCGAGCTCCCCGACGATGCCAGGACGACCCTTCTTCGGTGGCGCGCGCGCCACGTGGACGAGCACGCTGCGTTGCGCCCGACCCCACCGGCCTCTCTCCATCTCACGCTCTGCTTCTTGGGCTGGCGCGAAGTAGCGGAGATCGACGCGATCGCAGCCGCCTGCGCGCGCGTCGGGGCCGCCTGCGACGCGGTGCGACTATCGCTCGCGGAGCCGGTCTGGCTCCCGCCGCGAGGCCCGCGCGTGCTGGCGGTGGAGCTCGTCGATCAAGCCGGCGGACTGGCCCAGATCCAGTCGGCGCTGTCGGGCGCGCTGGCCGAGGGAGGATGGTATCGGCCAGAGCAGCGCCCGTTCAGGGCCCACGTGACCGTGGCGCGCGTGTCAAAGGGCGCGCGGGTGCGACGCGTGGTGCTTCGCGCGCCGCCACCGCATCCCTTGCTGGGCTCGACCGTGACCCTGTTCCGCTCGCGGCTCGCGCGCGGCGGCGCTCGATACGAGCCGTTGCGGAGAATCGAGCTGGGGCAGGGGTGAAGGAAGGCGCGGCTAGGCGAGCGGTTCGTCTTCGTAGTATTCGACCGCGTCGCGCTCCCGGAACAGCTTGCCCGGCGGCCACACGCCGATTTTGGCGCTGTCCGGATAGATCGCCACGGACGGCTCAAGCGTCGTCGAGAGCATCAGCACCCTAACCAGCGCCTCGCCGTGATTGGTGAGCTTGTGCGCCCCGGCCGGACCCTCGGGGAAGCAGACCACGTCGCCTTCGGCCACGCGCTGCTCGCCGTCGGGCGTGCGGAGCGTCGGCTCGCCGTCCAGCACCAGCAGCCATTCCTCGTTTCCGAACTCGTAGTGATAGGGGCAGATGCTCTCGCCAGGGTCGAGCTCGTACACGGTCGCCCCGAGCATCTCCGCGCCGAGCAGCGGCCCAAGCCGCGCCATGCGCTGGCGGTATCCCGGCGGGTCGGCGGGATCGGGCTGGCCCCGCACCGCGCCCACGTTGATCGCCGGCAGCTCGCCCGCGCTCACTCGCCCTCCCAATAGTCGACGGCGTCGGCCCGGCGGAAGTTCAGCCGGTCCGAGGCTCCTCCCGGACGCGTTCCGAGCTTGTCGGAGTCGGGATATACCGCGATCGAAGGCGCTCTGTTTGCGGAGAGAATCAACACTCGGCCCGGGCCGCGCAGCGCATGCGCGCCGCTGGCGCCGGCGGGGAAGCAGACCAGATCGCCGGGTCCCAGCGGCTTGGCGCGCTCCGCCGGCGTGCGCAGCGTGGGATTCCCCGCGACCACATAGAGCCACTCCTCGACCCCGTGGTGGAAATGGAACGGGAACGTCTGCTGATCTCGCTCGAGCTCGTACAAGCTCGCCCCGATCCGCTCAGCTCCAATCCGCTTGGCCACCCGCGCCCCGCGCCAGGAAAATCCGTCTCTGTCCGACCCGACGTCGAGCTCGTCGGTGAAGACGTTGAAGCGCCCGCCGGCCGCACCCATCGTGCTAGGGCAGCTGAGACTCGATCCAGCGCTCCAACGCGGGGCCGCTCTCGACGCTCGTGATCAGCGCGTAGCGCGTGCCCGGGCCGCGGTGGTAGCCACCGTGGTAGAGAAACTGCGAATCGACCACCGCCTGTTGATAGCGGGGGAGCGAAATCCTGACCTCGCTGTCCTTGTCGAACTGATCGCGGCGGACCACCAGGGCGCTCGAATCGTCGTCGGTCAGCTCGAGCCAGAGCCGCACGACCCAGCCGTTCTGCTCGGGGTCGTTGGCTGCGTTGTTGTTGTCGAGGTGCAGGCCCCAGCGGCACTCGCGCAGCGTGTTGGGCTTCATCTTGAGCAGCTGGACGCGCCCGAAGCGGGCGCCGATCGACTCGACCCAGCTGACGATCGTCGGGCACTTCTTGGCGTTCTCAGTCCACACGCCGTCGAGATCGGGTTTGCCGTAGGCCTCGAATCCCTTCAGCTCGAGCTCGCCGGTGCACGAAGTGATCGGCGCGAACGTCGTCGTGTCGTCACTGGAGTAGGTGGTGTAGATGAGCTCCTCGTACTCGTGCTTGGGGATCTCGGGACCTTCGTACTGCTTGAGCACCAGATATCCACCATTGGACTCCAGCTTGGGCATCCGGTAGTGGGGCGTCTGGCGCTGTGTAAGCGACGGCCTGCGGACCCCGGTCGCGTAGAGGATGCGCTTGGTGTGCTCGTTCTTTAGGGCTGAGGTGAGAGCGGACACAATCTCCAATGGGTTGTTTGCGAAGTGACGAGGACATTCTGGCACCGGGGGCGGCGCCGGGGAGGCGCGGCGTGAGGGAGCCGGGGGGCGCGGGCTGCCGGCGTGCGCCGTGCGGTGCGCGGGGGCGCAGCCGTGCGGTGCGCGTGGCGCATCACGCGAGCACGCCTGGACGACCGGCGCTGCGCCACCGCCTCCTGTACGAGACCCCAAACTGGAACGCTTGCCGGCGAAATGGGTGCTCGTGCATCCATGCAATGTATGAACACCCATTTCGGTCAGCGGGCGCCTAGTTTGGGTGCTCGAGCAGGTGCGCCGGGCCCGGCGGCGGGGGCCGCCCGCCCTTCGGACGCGCCCACCCGCCCGTGGCGCGGCGCACGCCGCCCGCCGCGGGCGCCGCCCGCCGCGCGGTGCGTCGTCAGCCCCTCCGTTCACGATTGATACGAACTTGTTCGCGCCCCGTAACGAGTGCGTCTTGTTTTGTCACAGGGGCCGGAACTAGCGTTCGGTTTCCGTCCGACTGCGGGCCTATGTTGGTCGTTCCAAGCGCATGAGACAAGGAGCCGAACCGAGCATGACCGAGCACGAGAAGGCCAGTGAGAAGGCCGCCTTGAAGGCCGGCGAGCCGCCTGACCCCAAGGCGGACGCCAAGCGCCAGGCCGCCCTCAAGGGGGCCCTCAGCCAGATCGAGCGGCAGTTCGGGAAAGGCACCGTCATGCGGATGGGCGATCCCGGCGCCCGGGTCGCCGTGGACGCGATCCCCACCGGCGCGCTGTCGCTCGACCTCGCGCTCGGAATCGGCGGCGTCCCGCGGGGCCGGATCGTCGAGATCTTCGGTCCCGAGTCATCGGGGAAGACGACCCTCGTTTATCACGTCATCGCCGAAGCACAGAAGCTCGGCGGGGTGTGCGCGTTCATCGACGCCGAGCACGCGATGGACCCCTTGTACGCCCAGCAGATCGGGGTCGACATCGACGAGCTGCTCGTCTCCCAGCCCGACTACGGCGAGCAGGCGCTGGAGATCGTCGACATGCTGATCCGCTCCGGAGCGGTCGACGTCGTGGCGGTCGACTCGGTGGCTGCGCTCACGCCGCGCGCGGAGCTCGAAGGCCAGATGGGCGATCAGACCGTCGGAGTCCAAGCGCGGATGATGTCCCAAGCGATGCGCAAGCTCGCCGGCAATCTCAACCGCGCCCAGACGCTCTGCGTGTTCACCAATCAGATCAGGGAGAAGGTGGGGGTGATGTTCGGGTCTCCCGAGACCCAGCCAGGCGGGCGCGCGCTGAAGTTCTATTCCTCCCAGCGCCTGGACATCCGGCGGATCGAGACGCTCAAGGACGGCACCGAAGCGGTCGGCAATCGGGTGCGCGTCAAGGTAGTCAAGAACAAGGTCGCGGCGCCGTTCAAGCAGGCCGAGTTCGATATCGAGTTCGGCAAGGGGATCTCGACCTCAGGCTGCCTGATCGACCATGGCATCGAGCACGACATCATCACCAAGTCGGGTTCGTTCTTCTCCTACGGCGAGGAGCGGCTCGGTCAGGGGCGCGGCAACGCCAAAGCGTTTCTCGACGAGCATCAAGAGCTCGCTCGGGAGATCGAGGCCAAGATCTATGCGGCGCTCGGAATCGGCCGGGATCTGGTCAAGCCGATCGAACGCGATGAGCCATCCGGAAATGGTGGGCGGCCGGAGTGGGCGAGCGTCGAGCCGGTGCCGGCGGCGAGCGAGCGAGCGGCATAGAAGCACCGAGTGCCCGCGATTGAGGACCGGCAGCAGCTCGAGCACGCGCTCGCGCTCGCATACCGCTATCTGAACCGCCGCGATCGGACCGTGAGCGAGGTCCGCCGCCACCTCGAGCACCGGGGCATAACAGCGGCCGCCCTCGCTCAGGCGCTCGAGACGCTCCTCGAGCAGGGGTATCTCGATGACAGCCGCTACGCGCGGCTGTTCACGGCCGACAAACGAGAGCTCGAGCAATGGGGCGGTGGTCGAATCAGGCGAGCGCTGCTGGAGCGCGGAGTCGAGCGCGAGCTGGTCGAGGGGGCGCTCGCGTCCCAACAGAGCGAGTTGGAGCGGGCGCTTGCACTGCTGCGCCGCAGGTTTCCGAGCCCGCCGGTCGACCGCCGGGAGCGCGAGCGGGCGCTGGGAGTGCTGCTGCGCAAAGGCTATGAGAGCGAGCTGGCGCTCGACGCACTCAGCGCTTACGCCCGAGGAGCCTGAGCGCTCCGACGCTCCTCCGAGCTCGGATACCTCACGGAGTGGAGGGCCTCGACGTTCACAATTTGCGCACAGTTCGAGCCGGTATTACGATGCCGGCAGCGAACGAATGGCCCTCGCGGCCACGAAATACCAGCAAATCTCCCAGATCTTGGATTCCGGACTTCAGCGTTGACGGCAATCTCCAGCGGGCCGCCTGCCCGGTCCCGACCAGTCCCCTTAGCCAGCAGCTAGCCGCCGCCTGAAGGCGACGACGTCGCCTCGTCTGGCATCCGTTCGCGCGCTCAGCGCGGGCCACTCGGTCGCTCCTCAAAACTCAATAGCAGTGAGATCGGTCTCGTTTCGGGACCGCCAGGAGAGGAATCGACCATGGAAATCATCGCCGCAGCTGCGCTCATCGCGGTCGGAATCGTGGCTGCCGCGCTCGTCTACGGTCGGGTGCACGGCACGCGCGCCGCGGCTCCGAGCACCGGCGCCGCGACCGTGGCCGCACTCGACGCGGGCCTCCCCGAGCGGACCGCGGCGCTCGCCCGTCGCGAAGAGGCGCTGGCGCGGCGGGAGTCGGAGCTCCAGCGCGAGCGAGAATCCGCGTCCGCGGACCGCCGAGAGTTGCAGCGAGAGCTCGAGCGCGTCTCGGGATTGTCGGTGGCGCGCGCCAAGCAGCTGTTGCTCAAGGAAGTCGAGGATCAGGCCAAGCACGACGCGGCGCGACGCATCCGGCAGATCGAGGAAGAGACCAAGCGCGAGGCCGACCGGCGCGTGCGCAACATCCTCTCGGTGTGCATGCAGCGCCTCGCAGCGGGTCATGCGGCCGAGACGACGGTGTCCGTCGTCCAGCTCTCGACCGACGACATGAAGGGCCGCATCATCGGGCGGGAAGGGCGCAACATTCGCGCTCTGGAGAACCTCACCGGCGTCGACTTCATCATCGACGACACGCCCGGCGCGGTGGTGCTCTCGGGCTTCGATGGCGTTCGACGCGAGAT
>JAFAZB010000202.1 GCA_019240015.1 Solirubrobacterales bacterium | reverse complement strand
GGGATCACCCGCCAACTCTCCACACACCCCCACGGTCCGCCCGCGTGCGCGAGCGCCGCTGACCGTCGCCTCGATCAGCCGTAGAACCGCCGGATGCGGCCCACTCAGCAGCGGCGCGAGCCGCTCGTTGCCGCGCTCGGCGGCCATCGTGTACTGCGTCAGGTCGTTGGTCCCCACCGAGAAGAAGTCGGCGTGCTCGCCCAGACGCGCTGAGGTCAGCGCGGCCGCGGGCACCTCGATCATGATCCCCAGCTCGAGCGGCGCCGTGATTCCGGTCTGCTCGCGGGCCAGGTCCAGTAGCGCCCGCGCCCGCAGGATCTCATCGACCGTGGTGACCATTGGCAGCATCGCCTTGACCGGGTGCTCACGCGCGACGCGGAGAATCGCACGCAGCTGCGTCGCGAGCAGGTCTTCGCGCTCCAGTGACAGCCGGATCCCGCGTACCCCCAGAAACGGATTGCGCTCGGGCGCCATCGGCACCGCGGGAAGGGGCTTGTCGGCGCCGGCGTCGAGCGTGCGGACGATCAACGGACGGCCCTCCAACGCGGCAGCCAGCTGACTCAACGCATGCACCTGCTCCTCCTCGCCGGGAAGCTCGCTGCGCTCCAGGTACAGGAACTCGGTGCGTAGCAGACCCACGCCCTCGGCGCCGAGCTCGACGGCGTGCGCTCCCTCGCCGGTCGAACCCAGATTCGCGAACACCTCGACCCGCTGTCCGTCGCGTGTGGTGGCGAGCTCGCCGACCCGCTCGCGAGCGGCGGCGCGGCGCGCGCGCGCCCGTCGCTCCCGGCCCCGAGCCTCGTCCACGACCTGCTTGGGCGGCTGCACCTGCAGTGAGCCCTGATCCCCGTCCAGCAACAGCGGCGTCCCTGGCGCGATCGCCAGCACGCGGTCGCCGAGGCCCACCACCGCCGGCAGCCCCAGGCTCCTCGCCAGGATCGCGGCGTGCGCGGTGGCGGCGCCGTGGGCCGTGGCGATCCCCAGCACGAGAGCAGGATCGAGTGCCGCCGCGTCCGCCGGCGTCAACTCGTCGGCGATCAGGATGCACTCTCGCTGAGGAGCCTGCCCCTGCCCAGCGCCCAGCGCCTGCACCACGCGGCGGCCCACGTCGAGCACGTCCGTGGCGCGCTGCGCAAGCAGCGGCTGCTCGAGCGCGCGATAGCGCTCCGCGACCTGCTCGGCGGCCTCGTGCCAGGCCCGCTCGGCACTCACGCCATCAGCGATCGCTTGTTCGGCTGGGTCGAGCAGCGCCTCGTCGTCGAGCAGCGCTAGGTGGGCGTCGAAGATCTCGGCCTCGGCGGCCCCCGCGCGGGCGGAGATCGCTTCGCGGTCACGCTGCAGCGCTCGCCGGGCCTGCGTCAGGGCTTCGTGCAGCCGCTCGTGTTCCTCGCCGGGCGTTCCCGCCGGGGCCGCGGCGGGGAGGGTCGCGCGTGCGTGGAGAACGTAGGCCGGCGCCCACGCGATGCCGGGCGAGGCCGCCACGCCGGTCAGCGACTCGCCCGCGCTGGGCGGATCCTCCTCCGTTGACGGCCGATCCGCCCCCTCGGCCGCCGCGCGGACCGGAGCTCCCGCGGCCCGCCCCGGCGGCGGACCATCGGCCAGCCCATCGCCGAACCCCTGCTCGGCGAGCTCTCGCAGCGAGTCGATCGCGCGCCGGGCCTCGGGCCCGGAAGCGCTCACCTGCAGGGTGTCGCCGCGGCGTACCCCCAGCGAGACGAGGTTGGTGAGGCTCCGCGCGCCGACCGGACCGCCGCCGCCGCGCTTTGAGACCAGCACCTCGGCGTCCAAGCCGCGGAGCAGCGCAACGAAGCGTGCCGCCGGACGGGCGTGCAGCCCGACCTCGTTGCGGACCTCGAGCTCGGCCTCGGCATCCGGCGGGGCAGTCGCGGGCGCCCGCGACGGGGGGCGTTCAGGCTGCGCCGAGCCGCTCGGCTCCGCTCCCAGCTGCGAGGCCTTCATCGCCAACGCTCCGCGTGCCTCGGCCTCGACTTCCTCCAGCGTCCCGCCGCCCCGGGCGGCGACGGCCGCCGCAACGGTGCCCTCGACCAGCGGCGCCTCGCTGAGTCGCACCGGCACCGACGCGTCCGCGAGCAGTTCGATCGCCATCTCGGCGCTCATCAGCGCGCTGCCGAGATCCATCAGGACCAGCACACCGTCCTCCGATCGTGCCCGCTCGATCGCCGCACGCACGCGCTCGGCATCGGTCCCGAGCGCGCCTGGCTCTTCCGTGCCGCCCGCCGCCTCCAGCGCCAGCTCCTCGCCGCCCATCTCGCGCGCCAGCGTGACCACCCCTTCGGCGAGCGTCTCGCTGTGGGAGACGACGACTATCCCGACCACGCTAGTAGCGTCCCGGGGCAGAAATTCGTCGCCATTCGACCCGTCCCTGGCGCCGCCTGGCTTCGTCCTCGTCAGCTCGCGCAGCGCTGCTGCGCGTCGCCTCCTGCGTCCTCGCCAGCCATCCGCCAGTGACGTCTCTCGGTGACACCGAATTTCTGCCCCGCGACGCTAAGTGGGCGCGTCGAGTCGGTACGCGCGGTGCAGAAAGTCGATCGGGTGCACGGCGGGCCGGTGGGTCCCGTGTGTGAT
>JAFAZB010000540.1 GCA_019240015.1 Solirubrobacterales bacterium | reverse complement strand
TGCTTGCCCGTGCGGTTGTCGGTTACGGTCAGCGTGTCGCTGGACGATTGTGCGCCGGCGCCGTCCGCTTCCTGCTGAGTCTCGGTGGTCATCGCACTCCTCTTGCGCGGTTGCCGGTTGGTCCAAGACTCTAGTACCCGCGCAGCGGCGGCCCCACCCCCCTCAGGCACGCGCACCCTGTCCGGGGCCCGCTAGCTGTAAGACCCGAGCAGGTTGTTCAGCCTGGTGATGGGTGGTTGTCGGCCGAGGGCTGAGTGTTTGCGGTGATGGTTGTAGTGCCAGAGCCATCCGTCAAGGGCGGTGGTGCGTTCGGCGGTTGAGCCGTAGATCGCGCCGTAGGCCCAGCTGGCCAGGAGGGTGCGGATGAAGCGTTCGGCTTTGCCATTGGTCTGTGGTCGGTAGGGGCGGGTGCGGAGATGTCTGACGCCCAGCAGGCGGCATGCGATCGCGTGAGCGGTCGAGACGTAGGGCGCGCCGTTGTCGGTCAGGACCCGTTCGACAGTGATCCCGTGGCGTTCGTAGAAGGCGATCGCGCGCCGCAAAAACGCGATCGCGGTCGTGGCTCTCTCGTCGGGGAGGACCTCGACGTAGGCCAGGCGAGTCGCGTCATCGATCGCGACGTGGACGGCGTCCCAACCGATGATCCGCCGATCGACGCCGGCGGCGTCTCGTCGCCGTAGCCGCGGGTTGCGTCGCGCGTGGGTGATTCGCTTGCCGGCGCCGCCGTAGATCCGTCCGAGCTTCTTGACGTCGATGTGGATCAGCTCACCGGGTCGAGCTCGTTGGTAGCGCTGGGCGGGCTCCAGCCCCAGACGGCCGAGTCTGCCCAGCCCGATGCGTTTCAAGATCCCAGAGATCGTGGAAACCGGCATCCCGAACAGATCGGCCAGCTCTGGAGCGGTGAACCGCAACCGGCGCAACGACGCCAGGAGCGCCACCAGTCGCTCATCGGTTCGGTTGTGCACACGGCCCGGAGCGCTTGAGCGGTCTAGAAGCCCGAGCTCCCCTGCGGCCCGGTAGCGGCAGACCCACTTCGAGCAGGTCCGCTCGCTCACGCCGGCCGCCGAGGCGGCCGACGCGATCGACCGGCCCTCCTCGATCACCATTCTCACCAGCCGGCGCCGGCCGTTCAGGCTGAGCGCCGCGTTAGCGTGCAACTTCATCCGGCTTCCTCCTTGGACTGGGGCTTCGCAACCACCAGCCTCCAAGGAGGACCGGATGAACAACCTGCTCAGGAACTACACCTAGGCCTCGGCGGCGGCGGGCACTTCGCAGCTCGCCCCGTCGCCCGTCCACACCCGGACGATGTCGCGCATCGAGAGGATCCCGGCGAGCTCGCCGTTGTCGACGACCACGAGATGGCGAAAGCCGCCGCGGATCATCGCCGCGGCTGCCTGCTCGAGCGACCAGTCGGGAGACGCGAAGATCGGGTTGGTGGTCAGATGATCGGCGACTCGCTCGCGATCGGGGTCATCGCCCGAGCCGATCGAGCTCAGCACGTCGCGTTTGGTGATCACCCCGGGCCCGGGCTCCTCCGGATCGAGGACCACCGCCGCCCCCACGTTGCGGCGGCGCATCGCGGCGGCGGCTTCACGAATCGTGTGCTCCGGGCCAACTGTCAGCACCACGTCGGTCATCCCCTCCCGCACGAGCATGCCGCCTCCAGGGTTCGCTTGCAACGATTGCCGCAATCATAGTCGAAGGCGCTGGGCGCGGCGGGCGCGCCGCGGCCCGCGCCACCAGGGCCAGCCCGCCCCTCAAACACCCGCTGCCGCCCCTCCCCGCCGCCGCTCACATCGCCCAGAACCCATAGGATTCGTGCGAGTGATGCTCGACGATCCACGAGGGCACCGTGCGTAAGCATCCACTGGTGCAGATGCTCGTGATCGGGGCGATCGCGGTGGCGATCGGCATCCCGATCGCGCTGATCATCCCCTGGTTCCCGAGCGAGGGCGCGATCCAGGCGGGCAACGTCAGGACGCTCTACGACGTGCTGCTGATCGCGTCGGTGCCGATTTTCGTACTCGTCGAGACGGTGGTGCTGTTCTCGGTCTGGAAGTTCCGGATGCGCCCGGGAGAGGAGGAGAAGGACGGCCCGCCGATTCACGGCCACACCCGCCTGGAGGTGCTGTGGACGGCGTTGCCCGCCGTGCTGATCGTGTCGCTGTGTACGTACGCATACACGGTGCTGCGCTCCAACGAAGCGAGCAAGCGGGGCGCGATGACCGTGAACGTCACCGAGCGCCAGTTCGCGTTTGAGTTCTCCTACCCGCAGGCAAATGGAAAGACGGTGGTCTCGCCGGTGCTGTACATGGCCAAGGGACAGCCGGTGGTGTTCAGAATTCGCTCGCTCGACGTGATCCACAGCTTCTTCGTGCCGAACTTCTCGGAGAAGATCGACGCGGTGCCCGGGATCACCACCACGCTGCGAGTGACGCCCACCCGGCTGGGCACCTATCCCGCCGAGTGCACCGAGCTGTGCGGCGCGGGCCACTCGCTGATGCGCTCCGAGGTGCGCGTCGTGACCCCGTCCGCTTTCCAGACCTGGCTCGCCGCCCAGCCCGCCAACGCCGCCCCGCCGATCGGCGTGCCGCCGCCCGCGGCCGCGCAACCGGGCGTCCCCGGTGCCGCGGCGCCGGCGGCCGGCGCCGCGAGCACCGGGGCTGGCAGCTCCGCCTCGGGATCCTCGAGCGCCGCCGGAAAGACGCTCTTCGCCGGCTCGGCAGGGTGCTCTTCGTGCCACACGCTTGCCGCGGCGGGCGCGACGGGCACGGTCGGACCGAACCTCGACGTACGCCTACGCAGCGACTGCCAGAGCGCGGCGTCAAAGCGGATCCGCGGCAGCAGCCTCAACCAGTGCATCTTCACCGCGATCACCAAGCCCTACGCCTACCTGCCGCCCGGCTACAGGGCAGGAATCATGCCGCCCAACTTCGCCCAGACTCTGACCTCGACCCAGATTCAGTCGCTCGTCAGCTTCCTGACGGGAGTGGCAAAGTGAGTGGTGCGAGCGACAAAATGGGGGCGCGCCCCGCAATGAGAGCGACTGCGACACTGAAGGAGACCCGCTGATGCCCATCCCGGCCAAGCTCCGCGCGCCCGGTTGGTACCGAGCGGCGCTGTTCGACCTGATCGGGTTCGGCTTCGCGTTCGGGCTGACGGTCCTGATTCGCTGGCTGATGCACGAGCATCCCGTGCTCGACGGCAACGCGATCACGATCGTGGCGCTGATCGCGGTGCCCCTGTTCTTCCTGGCCGGCATGGGGACCGCGGACTACTGGTTCTATTGGGCGGCGGGCAAGCCGAGCAGGGCCGAGGATCACTCCAGCCACGGGGCTCACAGCTGGCGCGACTATTTCCGCGTCAACACCGACCACAAGGTGATCGGGATCCAGTACACGGTCACCTCATTCTTCTTCCTGCTGGTGGGGGGCCTGCTGGCGATGCTGATCCGCGCCCAGCTGGCCAAGCCGGGGATGCAGTTCCTGACCCCCGAGCAGTACAACGGCGTGTTCTCGGTCCACGCCACGCTGCTGATCTTCCTGTTCGTGATTCCGGTGTTCGCCGGGCTGGCGAACTTCGTGCTGCCGCTGATGATCGGCGCGCCGGACATGGCATTCCCGCGCCTGAACGCCCTCTCCTACTGGTTGCTGCCGCTGGCGGGACTGATGATGCTGATGAGCTTCCTGGCGCCGGGCGGCTCGTTTGCCTCGGGCTGGACCGCGTACGCCCCGCTGTCGACCACGATGCCGCTGGGCCAGCTGTTCTTCAGCGTCGGGGTCCAGCTGGCGGGGGCATCATCGATCGCCACCGCGCTCAACTTCCTCGTCACGATCATCACGATGCGGGCGCCGGGGATGAGCTTCTTCCGGCTGCCGCTGCTGGTGTGGGCGAACTTCTCCACCTCGCTGCTGGTGGTGATCGCGACGCCGTTCATCGCCGCGTCGCAGTTCTTCGTGCTGCTCGACTCGGCGCTGCACTTCCACTTCTTCGACGCGTTCGTGGGCGCGGGGCGCGACGGCAACGTGATCATGTACCAGCACGTCTTCTGGTTCTACTCACACCCGGCGGTCTACATCATGATGCTGCCCGGGTTCGGGATCATTTCCGAGGTGATCGCGGTCAAGTCGCGCAAGCCGATCTTCGGCTACCGGATGATGGCCTTCTCGCTGCTGGCGATCGTGGTGCTGGGCTTCACGGTGTGGGCGCACCACATGTTCGTCTCCGGGATGTCGCCGTGGATCCGGATCCCGATGATGATCACGACCGCGATCATCGCGATCCCGACCGGGATCAAGATCTTCTCGTGGCTGGCGACGCTGTGGCGAGGGGTGCTCCACCTCGACACGCCGATGCTGTTCGCCTTGGGCTTCCTGACGATGTTCACGCTCGGCGGGATCAGCGGCGTGATGCTGGCGATGATCCCGTTCGACATCCACGTCAGCCAGACCTACTTCATCGTCGCCCACATCCACTACGTGCTGTTCGGCGGCTCGCTGTTCACGATCTTCGCGGGCGTCTACTACTGGTTCCCGAAGATGACCGGGCGGATGTTCGACGACCGGCTCGGCAAGTGGCACTTCTGGATGACGTTCATCTTCTTCAACCTCACCTTCGGGCCGATGCACCTGATCGGGATCCAGGGGATGCCACGGCGGGTCGCCGAGTATGCATCGAAGTTCGCAGCGTGGAACCTGTTCATCTCGTTCTCCGCCTTCATCCTCGGGCTGAGCACGCTGATCTTCGTCTACAACATCGTCGCCAGCTGGCGCGGCGGGCCGCGCGCGGCGGCCAATCCGTGGCGCGGGCTGACGCTCGAGTGGCAGGTGTCCTCGCCACCGCCGATCTTCAACTTCGACGCGGTCCCGACCGTGGTCGGCGGTCCCTACGAGTACGGCGTGCCCGGCGCGGTGCACGGGATCTTCAAGCCGCCCGTCGAGGCCGAGCAGGCGGTGGCGGCCGGCTCCTTCACCACGCCGCCCAGCCAGAAGAGCCACGAATGAACACAGTGCTGGTCGTGGCCAACGAGACGCTCGGGGGGCGGTCGCTGATCGAGGCGGTCCGCGGCCGGGTGGAGCGCGGTGACGTCAGGTTCGTGCTGTGCGTGCCCCTGACCAGGCCGCGGGCCGGGCTGGTGATCTACGACGACGCAGTGTTCCACGCCGCCCAGACACGGGTCGACCTGGCGCTCGAGTTCGTTCATGCCGAGGGGATCGAGGCGATCGGGGAGGTCGGCGATCCCGACCCCTACACCGCGACGATGGACGCGGTCAGGGAGTACGGTCCGAGCGAGATCATCATCTCGACCTATCCGGAGACGCGCTCCGGCTGGCTGCGACGCGACCTGATCGACCGCGTGCGTCAGGCGTCAGGACTGCCAGTGGAGCACGTGATCACCGACATCGACAACGAGGGA
>JAFAZB010000395.1 GCA_019240015.1 Solirubrobacterales bacterium | reverse complement strand
GGGGGAAGCCTCCGAGGGCCAGCCCGCGGCGCGCATCCGAACCCGGATCTTGTTCCACTCGATCTGGAGCGCCACCAGCGTCGGGACCAGGTCGTCGACGTCGGAGGAGCTCGCCAGCAGCACCGCGAGCGTGCCGGCGCCGCTGTCATACCAGTGACGCCGCCGTGCCGGCGCCTCTGCCTCCTGCCACATCTGCACCGGCACTCCGCTGGCACTCAGCTGCTCGACGTCCTGGCCCATGACCACGAGCTCCGCGCCGACGATCCCGTCCGGGAGCCGTCGGACCGCGTACAGGAACGCCCCCAGGTCGAGCTCCTCGCTGGCGGCCAGCGGGTGAAGGCTCGAGCCCATCGCCATGTGCGAGGGCTCGAGCACGCGCAGCTGAGTCTCGCCGCTCGAGCGCAGCAGCGTCGTGTACGTGCGCTGGTAGAGCTCGACCTCGTCGCTGAGTCGAACCTCCCCGTCCGCGAAGCTGGACAGGGCTAGCCGGGCAACCGCCATCGGCTTACGCTACTCCCTCACGTACGGAAGGCCGTCCGCCGCCGGCGCGCGCGAGCGGCCCACGAGCCCCGCGACCGCGACCAGGGTGAGCACGTAGGGCAGGGCCTCGAACAGCGTCCCGAGCGTCGAGTTGACGCCCGACACGCGGTCGGACATGGCGCTTCCGAATCCGAACAGCAGGCATGCCCATAGCGCCCCCCACGGCTTCCACTTGCCGAAGATCATCGCCGCCAGCGCGATGAAGCCGCGACCGTTGGTCATGTCGTTGCTGAACGATCCGACGAAGCCGACCGACAGATAGGCCCCGCCCAGCGCCGCGAATACGCCGGAGGCGACCACGGCGGCATACCGGATCCGAAATACCGACACCCCCACGGTGTCGGCGGCGCGCGGCTTCTCGCCCACCGAACGCAGCCGCAGGCCGCCGCGGGTCCGGAACAGGAAAAACGTGAGCGCGGGCACGAGCGCGATTCCGATCCACGTCATCAGGTTCGCGCTACCGAACGCCGTCCCGAAGAATCCGACGTGCTGGATCCCCGGGATCTTGACGTTGGGGATCATCGAGATGTTCAGCGGCGTGCCGTTGGGTCCGTAGTGGTACTCGAGGAAGTAGCCGGTGATCCCGAGCGCCAGGAAGTTGATCCCGAACCCGCTGACGATCTGGTTGGCGCGCAGGTGCACCGAGAAGAACGCGTGAATCAGCGCGAGCAGCCCCCCGGCGACCGACGCGACAACCAGGCCCCAGACCCACGAGCCCAGCAGGTCGGCGCCGTAGACGCCCCAGAAGCACCCCATCAGCATCATGCCTTCGAGGCCGACGTTGATCACGCCGCTCGACTCGGAGATCAGGCCACCGAGCGCTCCGAACAGCAGCGGCGTCGCGTAACGGAGCGTCGCCGCCACCAGCGCCGACCAGGTGAATACGGACTCGAGCGTTCCGGTGGCCGAGTTCACCGACGCTGCCGCTCCGGCGACCGCGAACAGGGCGACGACGATCGCTTCGGATCCGAGCTTGCGCTCGCCGCCGGCGATCGACCACGCGCCGGCCAGGACCGCGACTACGGCGAGCACGACCGACGGCACCATGCCGCGAACCTCGAACGGCGGGATCGTGATCACCCACGCGACCGCGGCGAGGACGATGCCGGCGATGCCGACGTGCTTGGCCGACACGGCGCGCGCGGGGGCGCAGCGGCAATCGCGCCGACACTCACTTCGCGCCGTCCTGGGTCGCGGGGACTTCGTCAGAGCGTGTGCGTTTGAATGCGAGGCCGATCCTCCGCCCGCCCTTGAGCAGCCGGAGCGTGATCAAATCGGTCGATACGAGCAGGATGATGATCCCCTCGATCATGAACGTCAGGTATTGGACCAGCGTGGGGTCGATGCTCAGGTTGATGTTGCGATTCGAGGTGCCGGTGAGGAGCGCCCCGAACAGGATCCCTGCGGCGACATTGCCGCTGGCGGTGTTGCGGCCGAGCAGGGCGACCGCGATCCCGTAGAAGCCGATCTGTGATGTCTGGATGACGTTCGTGAACAGG
>JAFAZB010000220.1 GCA_019240015.1 Solirubrobacterales bacterium | reverse complement strand
GTGCACGGAGAAGGTGTGCACCTCAACGCCGATCTCCCGCAACGCTGTCACCTCACGGTAGATCGCCGTATGAGAGACACTCGGATAGGTGCCGACCAGGTACGCGATCCGAAGGGGCTCGGTTTCGGTCAGGTGTGCGGCATCTGGTCGCGGGGCGGAGGGTGCGCTCACTGACGGGACCACCGGCAAGCCCGGCTGAAGTAAATCGAGTTGCTGGTCATCGACGAAGAGCTTAGTTACCAGCAACGGGCGCCCGCAGCCGAAGCTCCCGCTGACGCTGGCTGACGGCGGATCGTCTCCCATGCCTCGCTACACTGGCCCGCCGATCGGGCAATCGGCTCGGGGCCGCCATGAGAGTTCTGCTTACCGGTGCAAACGGCTACATCGGCTGTGTCCTGGCCCCGCTCCTGCGGGACGCGGGGCACCGCGTGATCGAGTTGGACAGCGACCTGTTCGCCGACTGCGCATTGCTGCCCTACGAAGTCCACCGGGACAGCGTCTCAATGGATGTTCGCGACCTGCAGGCGAGCGACCTGGCCGGGTTCGATGCGCTCGTCCACCTGGCGGCAATCTCGAACGACCCCGTGGGCGACCTCAATCCGCAGTCCACCTACGAGGTCAACCATCGCGCCACCGTACGACTGGCCGCACTGGCGAAGGAGGCGGGCGTTGGACGGTTCGTGTTCTCGTCTTCGTGCAGTCTGTACGGCGCGGCCGGCGACCGGCTGCTCGACGAGCGCGCAGCCTTCAACCCCGTCACGCCCTATGGGGAGTCGAAGGTGCTTGCCGAGCGTGACCTCTCGCAGCTGGCTGACGAACGTTTCAGCCCCACCTACTTGCGCAATGGCACAGCCTATGGTCTCTCGCCACGTCTTCGCGCAGACGTGGTGCTGAACAACCTGGTGGGGTTCGCGTGCACCACCGGCGAGGTGAGGATGCAGAGCGACGGCACGCCGTGGCGTCCGATGGTTCACATCAGGGACATCGCGGCGGCGTTCCTGGCTGTGTTGAACGCGCCGCGTGAGGCGATCCATGATGAGTCGTTCAACGTTGGGCGAGCCGACGGCAACTATCAAATCCGGCAGCTCGCCGAGATCGTGGAGCGCGTCGTGCCGGGGAGCCGCATCACGCTCGCGGAGAGCGCGGCTCCAGACCCACGCAGCTATCGAGTCAGCTTCGAGAAGATCGGACGGCATGTCCCTGAGTTCCGCCCTTCGTGGACAGCCGAGGCGGGGGCGATCGAGATGCGCGACGCGCTCCTGAAAAGCGAGGTCTCGATCGAGGCGTTCACCAGCTCGCGGTTCGTCCGCATCAAGCGCATCCGTGAGCTGATCGAGCTCGGCGCGATCGATTCGAGCCTGCGCCGCATCGCCGCCAACGGCTCGCGTGAGGCCAGCCCCGCCGCTGTGCTCGCGACGAGCAGCCCGGGCGCGTGAGCGCGAGCGAGGCCTCAACAACGCGCAGCTCGCAGCTCGGTCTCACGGAGTCGCCGACGCCATGGGGCAAGCGCGTGCCTTGCCGCTCGTGCGCCCACCTGCCGTTGGACGGCGTGCTGAGCCTCGGCGCCCAGCCATTGGCGAACGCGTTCAGTTCGAGCCTCGAGCTCGCCGAAGCCGAGCCCGTCTACCCGCTGGATCTCCTGTTCTGCCCGGCCTGCTCGTTGGTGCAGCTTTCGAGCTCCGTCTCGCCGGAGCTGCTGTTCCGCGAGTACCGCTACTTCTCCTCCGTGATCGTCTCACTGGTCGAGCATGCTCGGCAGATCGCGCAGCGGATGGTCCGCGAGCGGCAGCTCGGACCGGAGGCGCTGGTGATCGAGCTAGCCAGCAACGACGGTTACCTGCTCCAGCACTACCGGGACGCCGGCGTGCCGGTGTTGGGGATCGATCCGGCGCAGAACATCGCCGCGGTCGCCAACGAGCGCGGCATTCCCACACGGGCGGAGTTCTTCGGCCCCGAACTGGCGCGCGAGCTTGCTGGTCGGCAACGCCCCGACGTCGTTCACGCGAACAACGTCCTGGCTCACGTTCCCGACCTCAACGGGTTCGTGGAGGGGCTGGGAGTGCTGCTCGGCGACCACGGGACTGCAGTGGTCGAGGTCCCGTACCTGAAGCGGCTGCTCGACGACTGCGAGTTCGACACGATCTACCACGAGCACATCTGCTACTACTCGCTGACTGCGCTGGAGCGGCTGTTCGCCCGTCACGGGCTGGCGATCGAAAACGTCGAGCAGATCCCGATCCACGGCGGCTCGCTGCGGGTTTTCGTCGGCTCGCGGGACACCGTGCGAGCCGGCGCCGCGGTGCGGGAGATGCTCGGCGAAGAGCAGCGCTGGGGCGTCGATGGGGCCGCCACTTACCAGCATTTCAGCGAGCAGGTGCTGGTGCTCAAGGACGAGCTGCTGGAACTGCTGGCGGCGCGCAAACGGGAGGGTGCACGGCTTGCCGCGTACGGCGCCGCGGCGAAGGGCAGCACGCTGCTGAACACATTTGGCATCGGGCGCGAGACGCTGGAGTTCGTGGCCGACGCGAGCCCCCACAAGCACGGCCGCTACGTGCCCGGAGTCGCGCTGCCGATCGTCGCACCCAGCCAGCTGCTCGTGTCGCGGCCCGACTACGTGCTGTTACTTGCCTGGAACTTCGCCGAGGAGATCCTCGAACAGCAACGGGCGTTCATCGAAGCGGGCGGGCGGTTCATCATCCCGATTCCCGAGCCACGCATCCTATGAGCCCGATCGATGGCCTGCTGGTGGTCCCGCTGCGCCGAATCCCCGATGAGCGAGGGACGATCCTGCACATGTTGCGGGCAACCGATCCGCACTTCGAGGCGTTTGGAGAGATCTACTTCTCGATGATCTATCCCGGCGTGGTCAAGGGCTGGCACCGCCACCGCGAGATGACCCTGAACTACGCGTGTGTACACGGGCGGGTCAAGGTGGTCTGCTACGACGACCGCGTGCGCTCTCCAACTCGCGGCTCGCTGATGGAGATCTTCCTCGGTCCGGAGAACTACTCACTGGTGGTGATCCCCCCGGAGGTGTGGAACGGCCACAAGGGCATGGGCGTAGAGCCGGCGCTGGTCGCGAACTGCGCGACGCATGTACACGATCCCAGCCGCTCCGACCGGCTCGACCCGTTCGACAACGACATACCCTACGACTGGGCGATCCATCACCACTAGCCGATGAGCGCGCAGCGGACCAAACTGGAAGAGCTACCGGTGGTGATCCTCAGCGGCGGGCTGGGGACGCGGCTGAAAGAGGAGACCGACCGGGTGCCGAAGCCGTTGGTGGAGATCGGGGAGAAGCCGATCCTGTGGCACATCATGAAGCTCTACCGCCACTTCGGAGCTCGTCGATTCGTGCTGTGCCTCGGATATAAGAGCTGGTTGATAAAAGACTACTTCCTCCACTACCGCGAGCACGTGTGCGACTTCACGATCGGACGCGGCGGGGATCACGCGCCCCACTTCCACAATGGCTTGGAGGAGGACTGGGAGATCACGTTCGCCGAGACGGGTCTGCTGACGGCTACCGGAGGACGACTTTGGCGGGCCAGGCAGTACGTCGACACCGACACCTTCATGTTCACCTACGGCGATGGAATCGGTGCCGTGGACATCCAAGCCCTGCTCGACTTCCATTATCAGCAAGGCCGGTTGGGAACGGTCACCGGCGTCCGCCCAACCTCCCGCTACGGCGAGATGACGGTGGACGGCACCCGCGCGCTCGAGTTCAATGAGAAACCGACCAGCGAGGGGTTCGTGAGTGGCGGGTTCTTCGTCTTCCAGCGCGAGTTCTTCGAGTACCTCAACGACGACCCGAACCTGTTCTTCGAGCACGCACCGTTGCAGAACCTGGCCCGCGATGGACAGCTGGCGGTGTACGTGCACGAGGACTTCTGGATGGGCATGGACACGTTCCGCGACCTCACCGAGCTCAACGAGCTGTGGGCCTCCGGCAAGCCCCCATGGCGGGTCTGGGGGTGAGTGGATCGGCGCTCCCGGGGGTGCGCGACCGACGCGAGAACAGCGAGATCGGAGCGCAGCTTCACGAGCTGATAAGCGAGCTGTACCCGATCTCTCGCAGCCTGACCGGAGACGGGGTGCGGGAGACGCTCCGGCGCTTGGGCGAGCTGATCCCGCTCGAGGTGCACGAGGTGCCCAGCGGCACGCCGGCATTCGACTGGACGATCCCCAAGGAGTGGAACATCCGGGACGCGTACATCGAGGACCCCTCCGGCCGGCGGGTGGTGAGCTTCGCCGACAGCAACCTGCACGTGATGGGCTACAGCGTCCCTGTGAGGCGCCGGATGCCGCTGGAAGAGCTCCGCGAGCATCTGTTCACGCTGCCCGAGCATCCGGAATGGATTCCGTATCGGACCTCCTATTACGAGGAGAACTGGGGGTTCTGCCTCGCTCATGCGCAACTGGAGCGGCTCCCACAGGGCGATTATGAGGTGTGCATCGACTCGACCCTCGGCGATGGGTACCTCAGCTATGGAGAGTGCGTCCTCGCCGGTCAGCAGCCCGACGAAATCCTGATCTCCACGCACGTGTGTCACCCCTCGCTGTGCAATGACAACCTTTCGGGGGTCGCGATCGCCTCACTGCTGGCCCGGGCCCTGTCATCGATCGAGCACCGCTACACCTACCGCTTCCTGTTCATCCCCGGAACGATCGGCTCGATTACCTGGCTGTCCCGCAACGAGGAGACCGCCGCGCTGATCAAGCACGGCCTGGTGCTGACCTGTGCGGGCGACGAGGGGAGCTCGACCTACAAGCGCAGCCGGCGCGGCGACGCGGAAATCGACCAAGCGATGGAGTACGTGCTGGCGAGCTCGGGACAGCCGTTTGCGATCGAGGACTTCTCGCCGTGGGGCTACGACGAGCGCCAATACTGCTCCCCCGGATTCAACCTGCCGGTGGGATGCCTGATGCGTACCCCCCACGGTCGCTTTCCGGAGTACCACACCTCCGCGGACGGGTTGGAGCTGGTCACGCCGCGGGCACTCGCGGACACATTCGGCAAATGCCTGGCGACGTTCGAGCTGTTGGAGCGCAACGGCGTCTATGTCACGCTCAACCCCAAATGCGAGCCACAGCTCGGCAAACGCGGCCTCTACGGCGCCATCGGTGGCGAACCCGACAAGCGCCTGGCACAAATGGCGATCTTGTGGGTGCTCAACCTCTCCGACGGCGGCCACAGCCTGCTGGACATCGCGCTGCGCTCGGGACTGCCGTTCGAGACGATCGCGTCCGCGGCCTCGCGGCTGCTCGAGCACGAGCTGCTGAGGCGGCTCGAGGCCCCGTTGCGCACGCAAAGCGCGTAGAGACCCGCCCGGGGATGCGCTCGTGCTGAAGGTCGGAGCCGGCGTCGTCCACTACCGGTTCTGGCCGGCGGTGAGGCCGACGCTCGACGCGTTGCTCGCCCAGACCCGACCGCCCGATCGGATCGTGGTGATCGAGAACGGTTCTGGCGATGGCTCCGCGCAGGCGATCCGCGAGACATATCCACGGCTCGACGTGGTCGCGGTCGCCGAGAACCGGGGTCCGATCGGGGGGATGAATCTGATCCTCGACGAGCTGGCCGAGACGGATGTCGATGCGATCCTGCTGCTCACTCATGAAACGCTGCTTGCCCCGGACGCGCTCGAGGCGTTGCTCGCGCGGTTGGCGCAAGACGACGCGATCGGCGTGGTGGGGCCGCTGCTCGGATACTCCAGCCGCCCGGACGAGCTGTGGTCCGCCGGCGGCCTGATCTCGCCGGCGGACTGGGAGACCGACCACTTCATCGATCCACCAAGGATCTCCCAATGGGTGGGACGAGCGCCCCGCGAGGCCGATTGGCTCGACGGAGCGTGTCTGCTGTATCGCGCCGCGGCCGTGCGCGCCACAGGTCGCCTGAACGAACGGTTTTTCATGATGTTCGACGAGCCCGACTACCAGCTCCGGATGAGATCGCTCGGCTGGCGCGCCGAGTGCGTGCCGGCGGCGGTCGCATGGCAGGAGCCGGGTGAGAAGCCGCCGTACATCTTCACCCGCAATCGGCTCGGCTTCCTCGCCCGTCGGGCACCGAGGCAGCAGCTGCTGCGCGAGCTCTCGCGGCAGTGCTATGACCTGGTTCGAGACGGACTCAGCCCCCGCCCTGGACGGGGGGGCCGCAGACACGCCCTGCTGCGTGCCCAGGGCACGCTCGACTTCGTACGCAATCGCTGGGGGCGGCCCCCTGCCACGCTGATCGGCCGCAGATGACCGAGCGACTCCTCAGGCGCCGACCGCGGCGCGAAGCCCCTCCGGGGTCCCCATGTCGAGATAGCTGCTCGACAGCCGCACCGCCCCCACCGCCCCGGAGCGTGAGAGCCAGTCGAAGAACAGGCCAGGCTCGTCGTAGCCGCGCATTCCAAGCAACACCCCGGCGCTGGCGGCGGCGCAGCCCCAGAGCCAGTTCGATGACGGATTGGCGGGCTTGAACTCGATCGCGCTGACCCGTCCGCCGGGCCCGACCAGGACCGGCTCGTAGCGCTGCATGTCCTCGGCCTCGAACAGGCCCAGTGCGACCTTCCAGCCGCTGCGCAGCAGCTCCAGTACCGGGCGGTACCCATCGATGGGCTCCCAGATCGAATCCGGAAAGCCGATCAGCACCTCGTCTCCCGGGCCGAGACCTCGCAGCCCGCACAGCAGCGACTGCGCGAGCGAGGCGGGCCGGGCCTGTACCACGACCGCGCCGCGTCGCCGGGCATGCCGGATCACGTCGAGCTTGTCCGGGCGTGTGACGACGCGCAGTTCGTCGCATCGCGCGAGGCGCATCCGCTCGAGGATGAAGTCCATCACCGGACGGCCCCGGACGCGGTAGACCTCCTTCGAGCAAGCCAGCGGCTGCAGCCTGGTGGCATAGCCAGCCGCGGGGATCACGCCCACGACTCCCACTCAGTCGCCCGGCGCAGTCAACGGCCGCAATGCGATCTCGGTCACCTCGGCGGTGCGCGGCAACTCGAGCGCCGCCAGCGTGATCGCGGCGACGTCCGCCGGCTGGACCAGACGCTCGGGTCGGTAGGACTTGCCTTCCACGGCGTGCAGTCGCCGCTGGAGCGGGCTGGCCGTACGGCCGGGGAATACCGATAGCACCCTTACGCCCTCGCGGTTGACCTCCGCGCGCAGGCTATCCGCGAGCGAGCGCATCGCGGCGTGAATCGCGGCGTACTGTGAGACGCCCGGTCTCGGACCCCAGGCGGCGGTGGAGTTGATGAACACAACATCGCCACGCCCGGCGATGAGCATCGGCAGCAGCGCCTGGGTCAGCTGGAAACGTGCCCGTAGATTGACCTGATACTGCGCATCGAGGTCAGCTACGAGCGCCTCCTGCACGCTGCCTGGCGTGATCGCGCCGGCGCAATGGACGAGCACGTTCAGCGTGTCCCCGTCCGCGCGGACCGCGTCACGCACGTGCGCCAGCTCCGTGTCGTTGGTGAGATCGGCAGCGATCGTGCACAGATCCGCCTTCGGCGCTTGCGCGACGGTCTCGGCGAGTGCCTCGGCGCGCCGCCCGACGATCCAGGTCCGGGCTCCGCGCGCGGCGATCCCCAGCGCAATCGCCCGGCCGATGCCGCTGCCGGCGCCGGTGATCAGCGCGACCCGTTCGCCATCCATCAGGGGCTCAGCGCGCCCGAGCTGCGGTGCTCAGCGATCCACTTGACGGTGCGCTCCAGTCCTGCCTCGAACGTAACCAATCGGCGGTAGCCGAGCACCTCGGCGGCCGCCGAGATGTCGGCGTGGCTGACCGACACCTCGCCCGGCCGGGGAGGCAGGTACTCGGGTTCCAGGTCGGTTCCAAGCAGACGATTGAGCTCCCTCACCAGCAGGTTGATGGTGCGGGTCTCTCCCGTCGCGACGTTGAACACCCGCCCGCTCGCCCCATCGGCCACCGCCGCGGCGAGGTTGGCCTGCACCACGTTCTCGATATAGGTGAAGTCACGGCTCGCGCTGCCGTTGCCGAAGATCGTGGGGCGGTTCCCGTCGAGCATCATGAAGGTGAACTTCGGGATCACCGCCGCGTAGCCGGAGAGAGGATCCTGGCGCTCGCCGAACACGTTGAAGTAGCGGAGTGCCACCGTCTCCAGGCCGTGGGTGTGGTGTGCCACCAGGCTGTACTGCTCGGCCGCGAGCTTTGACACCGCATACGGGGCCAGCGGCGCGATCGGCCCCTGCTCGGTGCGGGGCGTTCCGGGCGCGTTTCCGTAGACAGAGCTCGACGAGGCGACTACCACGCGCCGCACGCCACGGTCTCGGGACGCCAGCAGGACATTGAGCGTGCCGTCGACGTTGACCGCATTGGAGGTCAGGGGGTCCTGCACGGACCGCGGAACCGACGGCAGCGCGCCCTGATGAAAGACGACCTCCACTCCTTTGGTGGCGGCGTTCACACGCTCGTACGATCGCAAGTCTCCCTCGATCAGCTCGACGTCGAGCCCGGCGACGTTCGCGCGTTGCCCCGTCGAAAGGTTGTCCAGTATCCGTACCTGATCTCCTCGTGCCAGTAGGGCTCGCACCAGATTGCACCCGATGAACCCGGCCCCGCCGGTGACCAGCGTCCTCACGAGCCGGCGCGCAAAAAGGAGTGCGGATCAACGGTCACTTGCGCGGCGACTATATCGGGCGGCCCCGCCCGCGACGCGGGTTCGAGTCCGCGAGAGGAGACCGTGGAGGCGCGCCCGGAGGTAGCTGCTCTGCCGACGGTAGACCAGCAGATCGGTGTTGTGCCTGACAGTGTTGCTGAACCGCCGTTTGTAGCTTTCGGCACCTCGTGTCAGGTCGAACTCGCGGTAGCCTCGCGCGAGCGCGTCAACGATCATGAAATGAATCAGGAGCGTGCCCGGTGAGAGCTTCGCGAGGTCGCGGTCGTGGACCCAGTTGTGGTTGGTCCAGGTGCCCTTGTAGGGGAATGCGAGGCTCACCGCGATCGGCTTTGCATCGAGCGTCATCGCGGTCACTGCCACGTGCCCCTTTGGCCATAGCCGCGTAACCACCGAGCGGTAGAAGCCCTCGTACGCCTCGTCCTCGAACTTGCTGGTCCCCGACCATCTGGCTTTGTGCAGGCGAAACAGGTCCGGGAGCAGCGCTTCGGCTTCCTGGAGGGTGCGAGCGTGCTGGAACTGCACGGCGCCGAAGCGTTCGGCATAGTCGATCGACTTCTCCCAGTCTCGCTTGCCGACGTACTTCTTGCGCTGCAACTCCCGGCGCACCTCCTCCTCCCGCTGCTCCAATAGCAGGCTGGGACAAGCATTCCCCGGCCAGGCGTCGCCGGGGAACGCACCGCGCCTGCCCAGCCCGGTGAGCGGACCACGGTTTGGCGAGCTCTCCGGGATCTCTCGGAGCGACATCGTCTGCCAATCTTGGGGTCCGCGACGGAGCGCGCTGAAGAACGCCCGCAGGACTCGCTCTCGCTCCTCCAAGACGATGAAGTCGCTGTAGTCGGAGTTCGGCGTGCCGATGAACTGGATCTCACCTCGCGACGCCCCCGGATCGCGTGACCGGGTGATCATCAGCGGCGCGATTCCCACCGTCTCGCCCTCGTGGTTGCGCGCGACGAGCACCATCGGCTGAGCATCGCGCCCGATCCAGCGCATCCACGAGCTCACCCATTCGAACGTCAGATACACCGTGTCGGTCCCGCTGCGGGCCAACAGCTCGTTCCAGCCCGGCTCCAAGGCCGCCAGCTCGTCCAGGCTGGTGGCACGCTCGATGCTCAGCCGGCTCACGCGATCAAGCCGCCACGCCGTCGACCGCGTCGGCATACGCGAGCTCGCGTTGCGCGGCGATCACCTGCGGGTGGCAGAGGCGCTCCACGCAGGCACGGCCTTGCTCGCCCGCCTCGGCGGCGAAGCGGCTGTCCGCTAGATACGGCTCCAGCGCATCCGCCAGCGCAGCTGGGTCGTCGGGCGGCACGACCGCGAGCGATCGATCAGCGTCATCGGCGAGTTCGGCCAGCCCGGTGCGCGAGGAGCAGACCACCGGCCGCCCGGATGCCATCGCCTCCAGACCGACGTTCGGGAAGTTGTCAAAGCGGCTCGCGAGCGCGATCACGCGGGCCTGCTGGTACCAGTTGCTCATTTCGCTCCACGCGGCGTGACCCGCAAACCGGCACTGCACCCCAAGCTTCGCGGCCAACCGCTCCAACGACACGCCGGCTGGCTGGCCGTCAATCTGGCCGTTGGTGGCGCCGACGAACACCACTTCCACGTCTGGAACCTTCCCGGCGAGCAGCGCCGCCGCCCTGATCAGCACGTCGGGTGCCTTGACCGTCTCGAGCCGACCCATCTGTACGATCACGGGCCGGGTGTTGTGTGCCGGGGTGACCTGCCACTGCTGGAGGTCCACTGGGCGCCGGATCACGCGCGCCGAGGATGCCTTCCTCCAGCCCGCTTCTGCTAGGAATTGCATCGTCAACAGTGAGGGCGAGGTGAGTACGGTACCCCCCAGCACCGTGGTGCGTTCGAGCTGATTCGAGAGCCGGCCGTGCCAGCCCAGCTGCTGCCCGCCACCGTGGGCGTAGGTCAAGAGGTTGCCTTTGAAGTCCACCACCAGTGGCACCGACCCCCGCAGCGCGAACATCAGCCCCTCGGCCATCCAGTCGGGTGACTCCACGACGTCGAACTCGACTCCCAACCGGCGGTACTCCCGAAAGCACGTCGCCGCCGTCGCCAGCCGCCAGCTTGGGCTGGCCCCTACTTGGTCAGCCGGAACCCGGAAACGGCGTGCCGCGGCACTCACCACCGGGGCACCTAGTAGCCGCTGGGAGCCACGCAACCGCATGTTGCGCCGCCGATGCACAGCGACTCCGTCCTCGACCCGGTCGATGGGCTCCTGATGGCCCCAGCAGCACAGCACGTGAACCTCGTGACCTCGCCGCACCAGCGCCCGTGAGATCGTCGCGACGTAGGAGGCGATCCCTCCCCAGCCCGACTCAGGAGGGTATTGGTGGGATAGGAACAGGATCTTCAAGGTCAGCCTTTCCGCGGGAACACGCACGCCGATGAGCCCGCCCGCCGACAGTTTGCCGAAGCGGGCACGGGCACGCCTCCGCTCCTGCCTGCGCGAGACGGAGAACATGGTCCAGCGTCGCTGGCGGCGGGCCCTGGTCGCGGCGAGCCGAGACTGGACCTCGACCACCTCGAATCGCTCCTCGCTGGTGCTCGCCGCGCACCCTGACGACGAGACGTTCGGCTGCGGCGCCACGATCGCGCGCAAGGCTCACGGCGGCGCGTCCGTACGGGTGCTGATCGCAACCGACGGCAGGAACGCCAACCCTTCCTCTCGCGCCCTGACCCCGGAGCAGCTAGGGGCCGTGCGCCGACATGAGGCGATCGAGGCGTGCGAGATCCTCGGCGTCCCCTCCGACCATGTCGTCCAGCCCGCGCTCCCCCATCTGCGCTGCGCCGAGGCCGTCGAGCGGGTCCGGGGGCTGCTGGCCGAGCTGATCGACGAGTACGCCCCCGATGAGATCCTCGTCAACACGGCGCTCGACTACCACCCCGACCACAAGATCCTGAATCGGATCGCTCGGCAGCTGGTGGCCGAGACGCGGTATCGGGGGACGCTCGCCGAGTACCCGGTCTGGTACCTGTTCGATGGTCCCTGGTCGCCCGATCGAGCGGCGTTGGCGGGCCGTCCCACGATCGATGAGACTCCCCAGGCCGCCCGCGGGCCCCTCTCCCGGCTGCTCTATCGAGTCGCCGAGCCGGTGCTGAGCGTGGCGAGGCTGCACCCGGTGAGGGTGGCCAGCGGCCCGTTCCTGGACCCCAAACGGCGGGCGGTGATGGCGCATCGCTCACAGGTCACCAACTTCACCGGCGAGCAGGACTGGGGATTTCTCGGGCCGGAGTTCGTGAACGTGTTCCTGACCAGGTACGAGCTGTTCTTTCCGGTTCCCGGTGAGCACTCGATCTGATGAGCTGACACTCCGATGCGGATCCTGTTCGTCGAACAACAGTACGCCGGGGGGCAGCACTGGGACGGCGTTGGCACATTCACGATCGATGTGACCCGTCAGCTCGCCCGTGCGGGACACGAGGTTCACGTGCTCTCGTGCGTGCAGTGGCAGCAGCCCCGTGATGAGACGATCGAGGGCGTCCACGTTCACTTTCGCGGAGAGCTGCGAGTCAGAGGCCTGCAGCGACTGCTCAGGCAGCCCGGGCTGAGCGACGTACACAGCTGGCTGTCGGTTCGTGATGCCGAGCTGTCCTACTTCCTGCGGCTGTCGCTGTCGAACTACGTCGAGTACCGCCGCCTTGGGATCGACGTGGACGTGATCGAGGCATCCACTTATCCACGGTCGACGCTGCTGTTCGCCCTATTTCAGCCCCGCCCGCTGGTGTTGACCGCCCACAGCGCAGGATGGCCCCTGCTCGTGCGGCTGCTCGGGCTCCCCGACACGCTCGCGGCGGGCGAGGAGACGGCCAACTACCTCACGCCCTTTGTCAAGGTGCTGAACGCGCTGACCGCGTTCCAGGGGCGCAGGGCAGCTGCTTTCACGGTTCCCGCGCCGCTGCTCGCCAGGGCCTACGTCCACGAGCCCGTCTACTCGTCGATCGTCGACCGGATCAAAGTGGTGCCATACGCCGTGTCGCCGGAGCCCTGGTCGCAAACGCCGGATGTGCGCAGCACCGGTCGCCTCGTGGTGCAGGTGGGACGGCTCGAGGCCAGGAAAGCCGGGGAAGTTCTGGTCGACGCGGCCGCGAGGCTCGTGACTGAGTTTCCCGACCTCGAGGTCGTGCTGATCGGCGACTCCTACGGCACCCGCGACGGGTTGCCGTACGACCAGTGGCTGCGCGAGCGGGCGACCGAGCGGGGCGCTCCCTGCCGCGTCGTCGCGGGAGTCGCCCGGGAGGAAGTGATCTCATGGTACGGAAGGGCGCGTGTCGTGGCGCTGCCCAGCTGGTTCGACTCGTTTCCGTTCGCCGGCCTGGAGGCGCTGGCAGCGGGACGCCCACTGGTGTGCTCGAACGGCGTGGGCTACGCCGAGTTGGTGGCTGCGGCGGGAGCGGGGGCGGTGGTGGGGGTCGGGGACGACGCCGCGCTGGCGCAGCAGCTGGGGCGCTACCTCGAGGACCCCGAGGCCGCCGCGCAGGCCGGCTCAGCGGCGCGGGCACTCACCACCGAGGGCAAGCTGTCGGTCGGCGAGAGCTTGGACCGGCGGGTCGCGGTCTATCAGGAGGCGATCGCCAGCTTCGCCCACGGTGCCGGAGCCGGTGGACCCGGATCCGGCTCGCCGACGCTGGGTTAACATGACTTCTGTCCAGATTCCGGCCCGCTGCCCGCGTGGGGCGACAGGAGCGCAGCGAGATGACGTCTCAAACTAGCGAGGTGGTGATCCAGGCGGGCCGCCGGCGCGCCCTGGATCCCCGCGAGCTGTGGAGCTTTCGAGAGCTGTTCTACTTTTTCACCTGGCGTGACGTCAAGGTCCGCTACCGCCAGACGCTGATCGGGGCCGGCTGGGCGATCATCCAGCCGCTCGCGGCGATGCTGGTGTTCACCGTCTTCTTCCACAACGTGGCGGGCGTCAGCTCCGGCAACGTTCCGTACGCGATCTTCGCCTACAGCGGCCTGCTGTTCTGGAACTACTTCTCAACCGTGGTCACGGCGATGAGCAACAGCCTGGTGAACCACCAGAGCGTGATCACGAAGATCTACTTCCCGCGGGTGATCCCGCCCGTGTCGTCCTCGTTGCTCGGGATCGTCGACTTCAGCTTCGCGTTCGTGATCTTCGTGTGTCTGATGATCTATTACGGCAGCACCCCAAGCGTTGTGGGGCTGCTGCTGATCGTCCCGATGCTGGTCCTCAGCCTGATCTTCGCGGTGGGAGTGGGGATCCTGCTCGCGGCGGTCAACGTGAAGTATCGGGACGTGCGCACCGCGATGCCATTTCTGGTCCAGCTGATGATGTTCATGACCCCGGTCATCTATCCACTCAGCAGCTTTCCGCATCGCTTCGTGTGGATCGTGAACCTCAACCCGATGGCAGGTGTGATCTCCACGATGCGCGCCGGGCTGATCGGCCAGGGGTCGATTCACTGGGGTCAGCTCGGCCTCTCCTGCGTGTCGGCGGTGATCGTGCTGGCGCTCGGTCTGAGTTACTTCGCCAGGTCCGAGAAGCGATTCGCGGACATCATATGAGCCGCGCGATAGAGGTATCAGGGCTGGGGAAGGAGTACCGAATCTCGCATGAGGCAAGATCGATCAACCCGACGCTCCGTGACGCTCTGGTCGACCTCTTCCAGCGCCCGCTGTCCCGGCTGACGGGCAGGCAAGGTCCCTCCCACGAGCAGTTCTGGGCGCTTCGCGATCTCTCGTTCACGGTCGAGGAGGGCGACGTCCTCGGGATCATCGGTCGCAACGGTTCGGGCAAGTCGACCCTGCTGAAGATCCTCTCCCGGATCGTCGATCCGACCGAAGGCGAGGTCCGAATCCGGGGACGGGTCGCCAGCCTGCTGGAGGTCGGCACGGGCTTTCACGTCGAGCTGACCGGTCGGGAGAACATCTACTTGAACGGTGCGATCCTGGGGATGACCGGCAGGGAGATCAACCGAAAGTTCGATGAGATCGTCGAATTCTCGGAGATCGAGCAGTTCCTCGACACGCCGGTGAAGTTCTACTCGTCGGGCATGTATGTGAGGTTGGCGTTTGCGGTCGCGGCACATCTCGATCCCGACGTGTTGATCGTCGATGAGGTGCTGGCGGTCGGGGACGCGGCTTTTCAGCGCAAGTGCCTCGGCAAGATGGGCGAGGTCGCCGGCACGGGACGCACGGTCCTGTTCGTGAGCCACGGGATGGCCACGATCGAGCAGCTGTGCAACAAGGCGATCTTGCTGGTCCACGGGGTGAGCGAGCACGGGATCGAGGATGTCCGCACCGCGGTCGATCGCTACCTGGAACGCCAGACCGAGAGCGAGGTTCACTACCCGACGGGTCCGGTGCGGCGACTCGGCGTGCGTCAGGTCGGCGACCGGATCGATATCTCGCTCGACTACGAGCTGAAGGAGCCGCTGAACCCGCCGCTGCTCGGGGTCGTGATCAGCGACCATGCCGGCAGGCCGATCACGGGCGGGGATCCGCAGGTCCTTCGCCAGCCCAGGATCGGAGCACGGCTCTCGGGCACGATCACCGCGAGCCTGATCGAACCGAAGTTGCTCGACGGCACCTATCGACTATCGGTTTGGTTCGGAGACGATTGGGAGCACATCTTCGTCGAGGAGCAGTGCTTGGCGTTCGACGTCGCGGGCATGTCGAGCAGCCATCAGGCCGCCTCGACCGTGGGGCCCGTCCAGCCAAAGTGCATCTGGCACTTCGATGAGCCTGGGCAGGCGGCCGTCTACGCCGCGAGCAGCCGGGGCCGGCGGGAGCGCTAGCGACCGCCCTCATCGGTCAGCTGGCGCACCGGCGCGGCGAGCTACCGACCGAACGCGGACCGGGTCGCGGCCGCGGTATCGCGCACGAGCCAGCCTAGTTCCAGTCCTTGCGATGGCGGAGCGACTCGCGCGATCCATGACTGGCAACGCGCAGCGTCTGGGCGATCGTCTCGGCCCGCGTCCGGGCGCCGTCGCGTAGGCGCCAGGCGCGTCGCGCGAACGTGGAGGACCGTCTCCAGCGCTCATATGCCGGATATGCCTGATGCTCCAGGAATTGACGCCAGCACGCCGTGATCGCCTCGGCGTTGACCCGCTGCGCCCGCTGTTGTCCTTGCGCCACGATCGCGGCCCGCAATTCCGGCTTCTCGCGTAGCGCCATCAGCGCCGCCTCGACCTCAGCCCGGGAGCGTACTTCGATGTAGTCCAGCTCGCTCTCGCGCTCGGCGCGATATGCCGACTCTCGACCGAGCACCGCCGGCACGCCCGCCAGCCATGCGTTGAAGAGCTTCGTCGGCGGCTTCCAGAACCACTCTCCCTGGTAGTCGAAACCACGGACCGCCAGGACCGCGTCGACGTCTCGGTAGTCGTGCCAACGGGCGACCTGATTGATCTGGAAGCGAAATCCCATGCGACCCATGCGGGCCACCCAGGCGGGGTCGACGAGACTCGGGTCGCTTTCCCCGGGATTGCCGAAGAAGGCCACGTTCACGAACTCCTCACCTCGGTCAGGATTGCGCGGGAGCAGCCCTGGCTGGGTCCAGTAGGGCATGTACGTCAGCGGTGGGCGCAGGCGGCGGAGCCAGCCGGGAACGCCCGTCCCCACCGCATCCGCACGATTCTGCACCAGGCGAAGGTCGGCGTACGGATACCTGGGACGGTCGGCCTGGTAGCAGACGATGAAGCTGTCCCGCAGCCAGCTCTCGAACCTCGCCCGTCGATTCCAGGGAGCTTCGCCGGGTGTGTGAGGGAGAAAGTCGACGTGGGTGACGATCAGCGCGTCCGGTGTCACCGTATTGGTCAACTCACAGGGAAACCCCACCGCCTGCAGCTCCAGGCACGTGCGAACCGTGGTGACATAGCGTCCCGAGGCGTACTCGAGACCCTCTCTCAGCGTCCACGGCCAGTACTCGCGCGCGCTGGATGGAACATCGACCGGCCACTCGCCGGGAGGTATGAAAAATCGCACAGGTGGTGTCACGACCTAGGGCACCCTCGCCTGCCAGACTAGCCACAGGCCACCCAGAGGAGTCGCGTCGAACCATGCCCGGGCGTCACCTGTACGTCCCCGAATACTACGAGAACGTGGAGCGCTCGGCAGAGCGATCGGCTCGCTCGCTGGTGCCGATCGTGCTGGAGCTCCTGCGACCGAGATCGGTCTGCGACGTGGGCTGCGGC
>JAFAZB010000126.1 GCA_019240015.1 Solirubrobacterales bacterium | reverse complement strand
GCACCGGCGGTCCGGCGTGGCGCCACGAGCTCGCGCTGGCGCTGGCGGGCCCGGCGAGCGCCAGCCACGCGCACGTGCCGCTGCTGCTGTGCCATCGCGGGCCGGAGGCGCCCACTCCGCCGCCGCTGGCTGCCGACGTGTTGGCGTCCCTGCTCGCGCAGTGGGAGCCGGGGGCGAGCGTCGAGCGGGCGGGGGCAGCGCGGCGCATCCACCGGCCGCTCCAGCACGAGCCGAGCGTCGAGGTGATCGTGTGCCTGCGAGATCGGCCGCAACTGCTGGCGCGCTGCGTCGTTTCGGTGCTGGCCCGCACCCGCTACGAGCGCCTCTCGGTGGCGCTGGTCGACAACGGCTCGCGTGAGCCCGAGACCCGGCAACTGCTGGGGGCGCTCACTCGTCGTCGTGGGGTACGGGTCCTGCACGACCCGCGGCCGTTCAACTTCGCCGCGCTCAACAACCTGGCGGCGCGGACCTCGAGCGCCGACGTGCTGGTGTTCCTCAACAACGACACCGAGGTGGTCGACCCCGACTGGATGACCAAGCTGCTGGAGGAGGCCGTGCGAGAGCAGGTGGGGGCGGTCGCGCCGCTGCTGCGCTACCCCGACGGGACGGTGCAGCACGCGGGCGCCGCACTGGGGCTGCACGGCTACGCCGGTCATCCGTTCGCCGGGCTGGAGCCCGACGCGCGGACTCCGTTCGGACGCGCCGACGGCGGTACCCGCAACTGGCTGGCGGTGACCGCGGCGTGCATGATGGTGCAGCGCCACAAGTTCACCACGGTGGGGGGATTCGACGCCTCGTTCGTGGTTGCGGGCAACGACGTCGACCTGTGCCTGCGGCTCGGCGCGCAGGGGCACCGCAGCCTGTGCGTTCCCAGCGCGGTGCTGGTGCACGACGAATCGCGCTCCCGCGGGAGCCACATCGACCCCGGCGACTTCGTACGATCAGAGCGCAGCTATGGGCAGTTCCGAACCGTGGGAGATCCGTTCTATAACCCCAACCTGACGCTGCGCGACACCGACTGCAGCGTCCGCCTGCCCGACGAGCGGACCACGTGAGCGTCGACCCGGGAGCGACGGCGAGGGGGCTTGACCGGGCCCGGCTGCGGCACATCTGGCGGACCCTCCAGAAGGGCCCCACCGAGGTCGGTTACGCGTACTTCCGGGCCCGCCGGCGACGGCGCAACATCGCCGACGACGAGCCCGAACTGAGCGAGTCAGACCGGCTGATGCTCTCCGGGGCGTTCGACATCGACGATCGCGCGGTCGCCGAGAACGCCGCCGTGATCGAGCGCTACCGGCGCTCGGACTCGTTCGAGATCCGCACCGTGCAGTGGTTCCTGCCGTTCTTTCACCACGTCTACTTCGGCGGCACCCACACGCTGCTGCGCTTCGCCGACCACTTCGCGCGAGCGCACGGGGTCGAGAACCGCTTCCACTGCTACGACGTCGGCAGCCGGGCGGTCGGTCCGATGGCCCGCAAGGTGGCACAGGCGTTTCCCGCGCTCGCCGCGAGCAGCTTCACCTCCGCGCAGGACCACCCCCCTGGCACGCTGCCGCCGGCCGACGCGGCGATCGCGACCCTGTGGTCGAGCGCGTACCCGCTGCTGCACCTGCGCAGCGCGCGCGCCAAGTTCTACTTCGTGCAAGACAACGAGCAGCAGTTCTATCCGGCCGGCGCGGCCTCGGCGCTGGCCGAGGAGACCTACCGCTTCGGCCTGCCGGGGGTCGTCAACACCCCCGGCTTGGCCGAGGTCTACCGCTCCTACGGCAACCCGGCGGTCTCCTTCGTCCCGGCTGTCGACACCGACCGCTATCACCCAGCGCAGGCGCCACGCCCGCGCGACGCGCCGGTGCGGGTGTTCTTCTACGGCCGCCCCAAGACCGCCCGGAACAGCTTCGGGCTCGGGATCGCCGCGCTGTGCCGGCTGAAGGAGCGCTTCGGCGAGCGCGTCGAGCTGGTCTGCGCGGGCGAGACCTGGAGCCCCGGGCAGTTCGGCGTCGCGGGCCAGATCCGCAACCTCGGCGTGCTGTCCTCACTCGAGGAGGTGGCCGCGCTGTACCGCAGCTGCGACATCGGGCTGGTGTTCATGCACACCAAGCACCCCAGCTATCAGCCGTTCGAGTTCATGGCCTCCGGCATGGCCACCGTCTCGAACATCAACCCGGCCACCGAGTGGCTGCTGCGCGACGGCGAGAACTGCCTGCTGACGCCGCCGCTGCCGACGCCCACCGCCGAGCGACTGGGGCGGCTGGTCGAGGACCCCGAGCTGCGCGACCGGATCGCCGCCGCCGGCCTGGCGGAGGTGCGACGGTTCCGCTGGGAGGATCAGATCGAGCGGGTGTGGGACGCGATGTGCCTGCGCGACCGCAGCTTCGCCCTGGAGGGCTCGCCCGCCCCGACCGCGTGAGGGGTCGGCGCATGCGCCGACCCCCGGCGGCGCGCATGCGCCCCGGGGAGCAGTTCGATGGTGGCCTAGAGCTCTTCGGCGATCCGGGGGGCCATGCGGCTGAACACCCAGTAGCCAAGCGCCCAGACGAACAGCATGATCGCCACGGGCACCAGCACCCATTGATAGCCGCCCATGATCGCGGGCGTCCCCGGAGAGCCGCCGATCATCCAGTGACGGGCCTGCTGGAGGATCGCTCCCAACGGATTGAAGAGGTAGAAGCGCCCGAGGTTGTGGCCGTGCTTCTGGACCGCCTCGATCGTGATGAACACGGGGCTGGCGTAGAACAGCGCCTGGGTGACGACCCCCCAGATCGGCGCTACGTCCCGGTAGCGCACGTACAGCGCCGAGAGCAGCATTGCGCAGCCAGTGGTGAGCACGGCGAGGACCAGCAGGATCACCGGCAGCAGCAACCAGGTGAGCCGGGGATGGACCCCGTAGGCGGTCATGAACGCGAGCACGACGAGCAGGTTGAGCGCCAGTTGCATCGCCGCCGTGCACACCACCGAGAGCGGGATCACCAGGCGCGGGAAGTGCATCTTGCGGACCAGGTTCTCGCGCACCACCACCGAGGAGACCGCGCCCGAGGTTCCGGCCACGAAGAAGTTGAACAGCACGATGTTCATCAGCAGCAACACCGGAAAGTCGGGAACGCGGGTGAACGAGCCGGCGAGGATCACCGCGAACACCAGGTACAGGACCCCGAAGAACAGCAGCGGCTGCGCGAACGACCAGACATAGCCGAGCACCGATCCGAAGTAGGTGAGCTTGAAGTCGGTGGTCGCGACCAGCCAGGTCAGGTTGAGGAACCGGCGCCAGCCGCCTCCGAGCGCCGAGGG
>JAFAZB010000299.1 GCA_019240015.1 Solirubrobacterales bacterium | reverse complement strand
AGCGGGGCGCCGGTCGCCGCGTGGGCTTCCCGTGCGACGCCGTAGATCGCCAGGCAGTCGGGGCGGTTCGGAGTGACCTCCAGCACCAGGACCTCGGTGGCGATCGGCAGGACCTCCGCCAGCGGCGAGCCGGGGCGGAGCCCATCGTCGCGATCCCCGTCGGCCAACACGAGGATGCCCGCGTGCTCGGTGCCGATCGCCAACTCGTCCTCCGCGAGGATCATCCCGTCGGACTGCACCCCCCGGAGCGTGACCTTCTCAAGCGTGCTCCCGTCGGGCATCATCGCTCCCGGCTTGGCTACCGCCACGAGCTGCCCCTTCCGCACGTTGGGAGCGCCGCAGACGATCTGCGAAGGGTCGCCGCTGCCGACGTCGACCATGCAGATACTCAGCCGGTCGGCGTCGGGGTGCGCCCGGCGCTCCAGCACCTTGCCGACGACGAAGTGCTCGAGCCCGGCGACGCCGTGTCGCTCGATCGCCTCGACCTTGGTTCCGGTCATCGTCAGGCGCTCCGCCAGCTCGTGCACATCGAGGGCCGGGCGGCAGTAATCGTGCAACCAGTGCAGTGGCACCCGCATCAGCCGAACTGCTCCAGGAAGCGGATGTCGTTGTCGTACAGCAGCCGCAGATCGGGCACGCCGTGCTTGAGCATCGCGATCCGTTCGATCCCCATCCCGAATGCGAACCCCTGCACCAGCTCGGGGTCGTAGCCGTACTCGCGTACGTGGCCGAGCACGTTCGGGTCCACCATCCCGGCGCCCAGGATCTCGATCCACGCCTCGCCCTTGCACAGCGGGCAGCGCCGGCCGTCCGCGGTCACACCCTGCGTGCAGTTGAAGCACGACACGTCGACCTCCACGCTCGGCTCCGTGAACGGGAAGAAGTGCGGCCGCAGGCGCACCTCGCGCTCCTCGCCGAAGATCCCCCGCGCGAACGTCAGCAGCGTCCCCCGGAGGTCGCCGAGCGTAACGTCCGTGTCGACCGCCAGCCCCTCTACCTGGTGGAACTGGGGCGTGTGGGTGGCGTCCGAGTCGGGGCGGAAAACCCGCCCGGGGACGATGATGTAGATCGGCGGTGGCTGGCGCTCCATCGCCCTGATCTGGACCGGCGAGGTGTGGGTGCGCAGCAGCACCGTGTCACTCACGTAGAAGGTGTCGGTCAGGCCACGCGCGGGATGCGTGATCTCGTGGTTGAGCGCGTCGAAGTTGTAATAGACGGTCTCCACCGCCGGCCCGTCGGCGACGTTGAAGCCGAGGCCGATGAACACGTCTTCGATCTCCCGCCAGGTGGCGGTGAGCAGGTGCAGAGAACCGATCGCGGGCAGCGGATCGGCCGGCAGCGTGACGTCGACGCGGTCGGCCGCCAATCGCTCGTCGAGCTCCCTGCCGGCGAGCTCCGCCATCCGCTGCTCGATCGCCTGCTCGAGCCGCTGGCGGGCCTCGTTCGCGGCCTTGCCGGTGGCGGCCCGTTCCGCCGCCGGGAGCTCCGCGACCTGCCGCAGCAGGTTGGGTAGCTCCGCCTTGCGGCCGAGATAGCGGACCCGTGCGGCCTCCAGCTCCTGGGTGGTTTGCGCAGCGACGATCGCCGCCCGCGCCTGCTGCTCGATCGGTGCGATCCGCTCGCTCACGCGCGCGCCATCCTAGTTGCCTCGTACAGCGCCACCGTCGCGGCCATCGCCGCGTTGAGGGAGTGGCTCTGGATCGGGATGTGGGCGATCAGATCGGCCTGGGTGATGAGCCGGTCGGGAAGGCCCTCGCGCTCCCCCCCGACGATCAGCGTGACGTCGCCGCAAGCGCCGGCCCACACGTCGCGCAGCGCGGTACCTGCGCCGGGGCCGGGCCCCGGGACAAGCGCTATCGTGGTCCCCGGGAGGCCGTCGAGATCCTCAACTCTCGCCACCGGTACCGCGAACACCGCGCCCATGCTGGCGCGCACCGCCTTGGGTCCGAAGGGGTCCGCACTGCCCGGGCCGAGCGCCACACACGAGGCGCCGAACGCGTGCGCCGAGCGCAGCGACGCGCCCACGTTGCCGGGGTCGTGCACGCCGTACAGGCACAGACACAAGGGCCCCACGGCCTGCCGCGCCCAGCGCTCCTCGTAGACCCCCAGCGCGCGGGTTCCCGATCCCAGCCCGGAAGCGCTGGCCAGCAGCGTCGGCTCGATCTCCACGCCGGGCAGACCGCTCCCGGCGGCGCAGTAGCGCTCGCGGGCGACCCAGCCTGCGGCGTCCGCCGCGGCCAACAGGTCCTCTCCTTCGGCCACGAACCGACCCGCGCGCTCTCGCGCACGGCGGCGCATCCGCAGCTTGCGGATCTCTTTCAGCTTCTGGTTGTGGTGGCTTGAGATCGTCATCGCGTCTGCAGGGCGAAGGGAGTGGCGCGATCCCGCGACGGACCATCGCCTTGCTGCTCGCGGCGCTGTGCCTGGCGTCGGTCGCGTGCGGGTCCTCGAGCGGCTCCAAGACCAGCTCGGTCTCCACCAGCACCGCACCGGCCGCCGGCACGACGGGCGTCTCCGACGCGGTCCAGGCCGCACGCGTCAAGGCCGCGAGCTGCGTCCGTGCTCAGGGGATCGACATTCCGGACCCCTCGCCCCGGAGTGGATCGATCCGGGCGATCTACCGAATCCTCGGCAGCTATCCCGACGCCAAGGTGCAGAGCGCGCTGAAAGCGTGCGCCGGGCAGATCCGGCAGGCGTTCCCGGCCGCGGCCGCGCTCAGCCCGGCGCAGCAAGCGCAGCGGAGCCGGGCGCTGGTCGTGTTCTCGCAGTGCATGCGCGCGCGAGGGATCGACTATCCGGATCCGGGCACCGCCGGCAGCGATCCGGCCGGCTTCTATCGCGCGCTGGGCTCGCTGCCGACCAACACGCCCGCGTACCGGACCCTGGCCACCGCCTGCAGAGCGCGCGCGCTGCAGGTCGTCGGGGGCTGAGCTGTATGTCGTGGTGGGCGGGGTCATCTGAGAAACGAAAAAAGGCGCCTCTCCTGTCGGAGCGGCGCCCGGTGGCGGTACTGGTTGCTCGGCCTTGCGTCAGCCGGCAGCCAGCGCCTCTCGGGCGCGCTCGGCAAAGCGTCGGAAGGTGTCGGCGTCCCGCACGGCGATGTCCGCGAGTATCTTGCGATCGAGCTCCACGCCTGCGAGCTGCAGACCGTGTATGAACTGTGAGTAGGACAGGCCGTGCTGCCGGGCGCCCGCGTTGATGCGGGTGATCCACAACCGGCGGAAGTCACGCTTGCGGTTGCGACGGTCGCGGTAGCGGTACTGGTCGGCCTTCAGCACCGCCTCCTTGGCGGTGCGGTAGTGCCGGCTGGCGTCGCCGCGGTAGCCCTTCGCGAGCTTCAGCGTCGCGCGCCGCTTCTTGCGGGCGTGGACGGACCGCTTGACCCTGGTCACGACGCCCCCTTCCGGGGCACCCCGAGCAGCGTCTTCACCTGACGGGCATCGTGCTTGGAGATCACCGCCGGCGATCCGAGCCGCCGCTTGCGCTTGGGGGACTTCTTCTCGAGGATGTGGCTCGAGAAGGCGCTGCGCCCCCGGAGCTTGCCGGTGGCGGTCAGCTTGAAGCGCTTCTTGGCGCCCGAGTGGGTCTTCATCTTCGGCATCGGCGGGCCGCCTAGTAAAGCAGACCGCACCGAGCGGACCGGAGTCCGAGCCGCTCCTGCGCCGGCTCTACGCGGCCGCGTCGGCGGGCGTCGGCGCTGGGCTCGTGTCGCCCTTGGCGTCGTCCCGCTCGCCGGCCAGGATCGCGCGCGAGGGCGCCAGCATCATCGTCATGTTGCGTCCATCCTGAAGCGGCGTCTGCTCGATCACCGCGATCTCGGACAGGTCGTCGGCGAGCCTGTCGAGCAGCGCCGTCCCGCGCTCCGGGTGCGTCACCTCGCGGCCACGGAACATGATCGTGACCTTGACCCGATCCTTGCCGAGCAGGAACCGGCGCACGTGCCCCTTCTTGGTGTCGTAGTC
>JAFAZB010000038.1 GCA_019240015.1 Solirubrobacterales bacterium | reverse complement strand
AGCGCGGGCGAGTACGCCAAGAAACACGATCCGTTCGTCTACTACACCCGAATCGTCTCCAACCCAGGCCGGTGCGCGAACATCGTGCCGCTCACCCGGCTGAGCATCGATGAGCGAGACGCCGCGCTGCCGAGGTTCGTATGGATCTCGCCGAACCTGTGTCACGACATGCACGACTGCTCGGTGTCGACCGGCGACCGATTCCTGGCCGGGCTGATCCCCCCACTGCTCAGATCGCTTGGCCGGGGTGGACTGCTGTTCCTCACCTGGGACGAGGGCTCGAGCGACGACGGCTGCTGCCGCCTAGCCTCCGGAGGCCACATCGTCACGATCGTGGCCGGGCCGGGTGGCCGCCCCCACGCGCGCCTCACCCTGCCCACCGACCACTACTCGGTCTTGCAGACGATCGAGGACGTGCTCGGTCTCCCCCGGCTGCGCGGCGCGGCGTGCCCGTGCACCCCGTCGCTCGCGCCGCTGCTCGCGCGCGGCTGAATCCCCCGAGGCCGTGGCCCGGGCGCAGCCGATGAGTGATCGAGGGATCCCGGTTGGGCCCCATCAATCCGGAGCATCGGCCCATCACCGAACTTTGCGTGGCAGTTCGGCAGCCAGCTCGCGTAGCGCCGCGCGATCAATCTTGCCGTGCCAGTTCCGGGGCAGGGCGCCGAGAACGATCACCCCGCGAGGGTGCTTGTATGCGGCGAGTCGGCGCTCAAACAGCGCGAGCACCTCCTCGGATGTGATCGAGCGGCCGTCGGTGGGCACGATGCACGCGACCGGCACCTCGCCGAGCTCGTCGTCAGGCCTGCCGACGACGGCCGCTTCCTTGATTGCGGCGCAGCTCTCGAGTACCGCTTCCAGGTCCCTGGGGTCGACGTTGGACCCGCCCACGATGATGACGTCCTTGATTCGGCCGACCACGTGGAGGCACCCGTCGTCGTCGATCAATCCGAGGTCGCCGGTGCGAAACCACCCATCGCGGAATGCCTCTCGGGTGGCCTGGTCGTTCTCCCAATAGCCCTGGGCAACGGCTGGTCCGGAGAACCAGACCTCTCCCGGCGTCCCGGCCGCCACGTCGCGGCCGGCATCGTCGACGACGCGCATCTGCGTGTAAAGCGTCGGCTTGCCGGCCCAGAATGCCGCCTCTGGCGGGCTGTCGGGCGGCATCGTGGTGGCGGTCGGGGTCGCTTCGGTGCCGCCGTAACCCTGCACGATCGAGACGCCCTTTGCCTGCCATGGCTCGATCGCTCGGCGGGTCACGACGGTGGAGCCGGTGTGCACACACCTCAGGCTGCTGAGATCCGCCTTCGTCCAGGCGGGATGGGCCGCCAGTGCGAACGTCATCGCCGGCACGCACGCAAGCAACGTAATCCGCCGGCCCTGTATCTCCTCCAGCAGCAGGCCCGGATCGAACGCACGGTGGATCGTGACCGTTGCGCCGACGAACAACCCCGGCAACGTGTGGATGAACAGGCCGCCGGTGTGAAACATCGGCACCGTTGTGACGATCTCATCCGCGGCCGTGAGGCCGAGCGCGGTGACCACGTTGAGCGCGCTGAACGTGGTGTTCCGGTGGGTGAAGGTCGCGCCCTTGGGGCGCCCCGTCGTGCCGGAGGTGAACAGGATCAGAACCGGCGACGCCGCATCGACGGCCGATGTCTGCGACCCCCGGTCGGCGACGCGGCCGGTGAACCCGCCGCCAGCCCGAAACATCTTCACGCGGTCACGTTCCTGCATGCTGTCGACCGCTGCCGCTTGAAGGTCCCGCTCCGCGACCAGCAGGGACGGCCGGACGGCATCGACGAACACGCGCAGCTCGGCTGACGGCATCCTGATGTTGAGCGGGACGAAGATCGCGCCCAGCCGCGCGCACGCGAACAACAGCTCGAGCAGCTCGGGACAGTTCGACCCCAGATACCCGACGCGATCTCCGGGCGATACGTCCCGCGCACGCAGCCAGGCCGCCACCGACCCGACGTCTCGCTCGAGCTGCGCGTAGCTAAGCGTGGCCCCGTCGAAGCGCAGGGCGGCCTTGTCCGGCGTCCAATTTGCCCAGTGAGCTATCCAGCCGGAGATGTCCAGAGCCGCGTGCTGCATTTTCGATAGAGGAGCAAACTAATGATAGAGTGAGACTCTATCGATATGGACACAGCTGTCAACCGCCCGCTCGGGCGTCGAGCCCGCAAAGCGCTTGAAACTCGGCGCCGGATGCTCGATGCCGCCGAGATCCTGTTCACGCGCGACGGCTACGCCGCCGCGACGATGACCGCCATCGCCGACGAGGCCGACGTCGCCGTGCAAACGCTGTACGCGGTTTTCGGCACCAAGCGCGCGATCCTCACCGAACTGATCGATGCCCGCGTGGCCGGCGACGGTCAAGCCCGCTCACTGCTCGCTCGCGAGGAGTGGCAGGCGATGGAGCGCGAGCGAGATCCCCGCGAGCAGATCGCGCGGTTCGCCGCGATTGCGACTCGCATCGGCACGCGCAGCGCCGCGATCAACGAGGTCATGGCAGCCGCCGCGAGTGCGGATCCCGAAATCGCCGCCCTGTACAAGCGACAGCGCCAGGACCGCTACCGGGCAGAGCACCGGCTCGCACGCTCGCTGGCCCGCAAGCGCGCGCTAGCACCAGGGCTCGCCGAGGCTCAGGCCGCCGACATCATCTGGGCGATCGCCACCACCGGCACCTACCGCGCCCTCGTCCACGAGCGCGGATGGACGGCCGAGCAGTACGAGCATTGGCTTTCGGGAATCCTCGCCGCCACGCTACTCGCCGAGCCGACATCGCAATCCGGCTAGCTTTGGGATGTGGTCCCTGTGCTGCTGGTTACCGGCCCGATCGGGGTCGGGAAGTCGACCGTGCTGCTCGAGGCCGACGCGCTGCTGATTGCGGCCCGCGCCGATCATGCCACGGTTGAGCTCGAGGACATCGCACGCTGCTGGAC
>JAFAZB010000481.1 GCA_019240015.1 Solirubrobacterales bacterium | reverse complement strand
GGTCCCCGAACGGATCCAAACGCCGCGAACCCCGCCGCGTGACCTGCACGAGCCCCCAAACTCGTGACGTTCAGAGTGAAATGGGTGCTCGAGCCCGCTCTACATGCACGAGCACCCAAGTTGATCTGGGCGAGGGCCAGTTTGGGTTTTCTTGCATGCTCGGAGACCCCCGCCAGCCCCGGCCGGGCGCCCCGAGCCCCGCCCTCGGGCCCCCCATTGGAGGCGTCCGCATGCGGACGCAGAATGTCCCTCGCATGGTTGTGATCGGCATCGATCCAGGCACCGCCAGCACCGGCTACGGCGTCGTGCGCAGCGCCGGCTCCCGCCTGGAGGCGCTCGGGGACGGTGTGATCGAGACCTCGCCGACGCTCGCGCTCGAGCGCCGGCTGGCCGAGATCCACGCGCGGGTGGCCGAGCTGCTCGACCTGCACGCGCCCGACGCGGTCGCGGTGGAGGAGCTCTACTTCGGGGCCAACGTAAGAACCGCGTTTGCGGTCGGGCAGGCGCGCGGGGCGGCGCTGCTGGCGGCCGGCCAGCGCGGGATTCCCTCCCGCGCATACACGCCGCAGCAGGTCAAGAGCGCGGTTTGCGGCCACGGCCGCGCCGCCAAGGACCAGGTGGGACGGATGGTCGCGCGGCTCCTGTCGCTGCCCGACTCGCCGCTCACAGACCACGCTGCCGACGCGCTCGCGGTGGCGATCTGCGATCTCAATCGGGCTCCGTTGGCGCGTGCGGTCGCGGCGAGCGCGCCGGTGTCAGGCACCGGCGCCGCGGCGAGGCACGCATGATCGCGCTGATCTCGGGATCCGTCGCGATCCGCCGCGTCGACCACGTCGTCGTCGACTGCGGGGGCGTCGGCTACCGGCTGGCGGTCTCGGCGCAGACGCTGGCGCAGGTACCGGCCGTCGGTCGCAGCACCGTGTTGCACGCCCACTTGGTGGTACGCGAGGACGCCCTGACCTTGTACGGGTTCGCGACCGAGGCGGAGCGCGACCTGTTCCTGATGCTGCTCGGGGTTCAGTCGGTTGGCCCCAAGGTGGCGCTCGCGATCCTGTCCGCCGGGCCACCTCGCGAGCTGCTCGCGGCGCTCGCGGCGGGAGACGCCGACCGCTTCCGCTCCGCCCCCGGCGTTGGGAAGCGGACCGCCGAGCGGATCGTCGTCGAGCTGCGCGAGAAGGTCGGCTCGACGCTCCCTGAGGGAGCGATCTCCGTGGCCCGCGGGGACGATCCGCGCTCGCTCGCGCGCGAGGGACTGCTGGGACTCGGCTACTCGCCGGTCGAGGTCGACGAGCTGCTCGACGGCGCGGCTGGCGAGAGCGCCGAGGAGCTGATCGCCGATGCGCTCAGAAGCGCTCGCCGATGAGCCCGGCGGAGCAGCGAATCCAGGCTCCCGAGGAGCTCTCGCGTGAGGAGCTCGAGCTCGACCGCTCGCTGCGCCCTCGCCGGCTCGAGGACTTCGTCGGGCAGGAGGCGGTCAAGGACCAGCTGGCGGTCTCGATCGCGGCCGCGGCGACCCGCGGCGAGGCGCTCGATCACGTTCTGCTGGCCGGCCCACCCGGCCTGGGCAAGACCTCGCTGGCCCAGATCGTGGCCGCCGAGCTCGAGGTTCAGTTCGTGCAGACGGCGGGGCCGGCGCTCGAGCGCAAGGGCGATGTGGCGTCGTTTCTGACCGCGCTGGAGCCCCGGGCGGTGTTCTTCGTCGACGAGATCCACCGCCTCCCCAGGGCGCTGGAGGAGACCTTCTATCCGGCGATGGAGGACGGCTGCCTGCCGATCACCGTCCGGCAGGGGGCGGGGGCCAGGGTGGTGACGATCGACCTGCCGCCGTTCACGCTGATCGGCGCCACGACCAGAACCGGATTGCTCAGCACGCCGCTCCGCGACCGCTTCGGGATCCAGCACCGACTCGAGCACTACGGGCGCCAGGATCTCGCCCAGATCGTGCGGCGCTCCGCCCGGCTGCTGGGCGTCGAGCTCGAGGATTCCGGCGCGGCTGCGATCGCTCAGCGCAGCAGGGGAACTCCCCGAGTCGCAAACCGGCTGCTCAAGCGAGTCCGCGACTACGCCGAGGTGCGACACAGCGGCGTCGTCACCGGCGAGGTCGCCGAAGCGGCGCTCGACCTGCTCGAGGTCGACGAGGAGGGGCTCGATCGGCTGGACCGGGAGATCCTTCGCGCAATCTGCGAGAAGTTTCGCGGCGGTCCGGTCGGGCTGTCGACCCTGGCCGTCGCCGTCGGCGAGGAGCAGGACACAATCGAGGACGTGTACGAGCCGTACCTGCTCCAGCGCGGGCTGCTCGAACGCACCCCCCGCGGTCGTGCCGCGACCAGGCGCGCGTTCGAGCACCTCGGACTTGCCCCGCCTGGGCCCCCCACCCTCCTATAGCTGGTCGGCGGCGGCTCACGACCGCCCGGCTATCCTGCCCGGCATGTCGCACGAGCACTACTTCATCTGCCCCCATTGCGGCCATCGTTCGATGGCCACCGACCGCAACGCGGGCTTTCGCCGCGCGGCCCGGGGCTGTGAGAGATGCGGCTTCGCCTACCTGTTCGAGTTGCTCGACGACTACTACCCGGCGCCCAACGCCGCCTTCTTCGCCTGCGACGGGGACGGCCGGATCGTCGATTGCGGGCGAGGCTCATTCGAGCTCACCGGGCTGAAGACCGAGAGCGCGATCGGGCAGCACCTGAGCGACGCGCTCGGCCTGCGCTTCGAGGACGGGACCGATCACCTCTCGACCGCGCTCGAATGGGAGGTTCGCGTGCAGCAGAAGCCCGTCGAGGTCAATACCCACGGGGAGCCGCCCGCGAAGGCCGTCGCCGACATCTTCCCGGCCTACGATGACGAGGAAGGCGGGTTGCTCGTGGTGCTCACCCCGAGCAACCATCACTAGATCACCGGGCGTGGCCGCCGCCACCGCCCACTAGCATCCACCCCGACCGATGTCAGACCGCCAGCGCCACGGCTTCGTCCTGCTCCTGGTAGCTGGGTTGATCGCAGCCTCGGTCGTGGTGATCGCGCAGTTCAAGACGCGGCTCGGCCTCGACCTGAAGGGCGGCGTCCAGCTCGTCTACCAGGGCACTCCGACTGCCCAGACACCGCACGTGACGCAGGACGCGCTCGCCCGCGCCGTCGACATCATGCGCCAGCGGGTCGACCAGTTGGGAGTCGCGGAGCCCGAGATCCAAACCTCGGGCGGCAACCAGATCTCGGTCGGGCTCCCCGACGTCAAGGACACCGCGCGTGCCGAGAAGGAGGTGGGGACCACCGCCCGGTTGGAGTTCTACGACTGGGAGGCGAACGCCCTAACCGCGACTGGCAAGACCGTGGCGAGCCTGCTCCAGACCCAGGACTCCACCGCGCTCGAGATCAGCCAGGGCTCGGGCTCCACCGCGCCGGGAGACATCGGCTCGGGCGGAATGCTGCTCTACGACGCGGTCAAGCTGGCTTCCGCGCAGGCGCCCGAGCCGAGCGCGGACAACGCGCGCTATGGCGCGCAGTACTACATGTTCGGCGACCCCGGTAGCGCTGCCTGCGCGCAGGCCGCCCGGGATCGTGGCACCGTGCCGGTGGCGGGAGTCCACTGCCTGCTCTCGGGGCCCGACGACAACTCCCAGGACCTGCTCTCCGGTCTGCCCTCCGGGGTCAGCGCGTCCGAGGGCCAGCAGCTAGTGGTGCCGGTGGGGGTCGTTGTGCTCCAGGCCGCCGACCAGAGCGCCAGCAATCCCACGAGCTTCAACGATCCATCGGCGCAGTTCTACGTGCTCAAGGATCACGCGGCGCTGTTCGGCAACGACATCACCAACCCCCAGCAGAGCACCGATCAGTCGGGCAGCCCCGACGTCACGTTCGGATTCACCTCCCGGGGCAGGAGCGCCTTCCAGCAGATCACCGCGGCGATCGCCCGCCGCGGCGATCTCGTCAGCGGCCTTGGCACAACGCTCGACCAGCACTTCGCGGTGGCGCTCGACAACAAGCTGATCACGGTTCCCTCGATCGACTTCAAGCAGTACCCCGACGGCATCCCCGGCGACAACGGCGCGGACATCACCGGCGGGTTCACGATCACCTCCGCGCAGGATCTCGCCACCGAGCTGCGGCTGGGGGCGCTCCCGATCGGGTTGAAGCTGATCTCCGAGTCTCAGGTTTCGGCGACGCTCGGTAAGCAGGCGCTGCACCAGGGCCTGGTCGCAGGCGCCGTCGGGCTGCTGGTGGTCGCGCTCTTCCTGATCATCTACTACCGCGTGCTGGGCTTGATCGCGACGGCCGCCCTGGCGGTCTACGCGCTCTACTTCTACGCGCTGATCAAGCTGATCCCGATCACGCTCACGCTCCCGGGGATCGCCGGTCTGATCCTCACGATCGGGGTCGCCGCCGACGCCAACATCGTGATCTTCGAGCGCGTCAAGGAGGAGATCCGCGGCGGCCGCTCGATCAGGCAGGGGATCGCCACCGGCTACCGCAAAGGCCTGACCGCGATCATCGACGC
>JAFAZB010000412.1 GCA_019240015.1 Solirubrobacterales bacterium | reverse complement strand
CTAGCTACACTTGGTAAAGCGATGCCCATCTACGAATACCGCTGTGAGCAGGGACATACCTTCGAGGTGATGCAGCGGATGTCCGACGACCCGGTGGCCGCCTGTGAGACCTGCTCGGCGCCCGTCGAGCGCGTGTTCCACCCGGTCGCCGTGCACTTCAAGGGCTCGGGCTTCTACAACACCGACTACGGCACCCGCAAGCGCTCGCGGGAGCTCAAGGAGTCCGCCGAGGGCGGGGCGGCGAAGGATGGGGCCGGCAAGAAGAGCTCCTCGGACGGCGGCGGATCCAAGTCCGACGGCGCGAGCACCTCGAAGTCGGAGACCAAGGCCCCCGCGGCCGACTAGCCGCTCAGCACCACGGTCTGGGACCCGGGCGCGCCGGCAGCTCCCCCGCCGCCCGACGCGAGCCCGGACAGCACGAGCTTCAGCGAGCCCAGCCGGCTGAACTGGCGCCGGGCCAGGGCGCCGAAGGTGACCGTGGCGACCCCGGCGCCGGCCGACCGGAGCGTTGCGGAGCCGCGTCCCACCGTCAGCGGGATCGCCATCAGCCGCGTGATGCCGTGGAGCGCGATCATCAGCTCGAAGCGCACCGTGCACGCCGAGCTGCAGCTGAACGCGACCAGCAGGCGCCGCGCGAGGGCGTGATGGAGCGACTGGCCGCGGGGGACGGAGAACCTCAGCCTGGGCGCGCGTCCCAGGTGGGCGCCGGTCGTGAACGTGCGGTCGGCCCCCGCGACGGTGCCGCCGGCGCTTGAGGCGATCAGCCGGTAGTGGTAGCGGGTCCGGGCGCGCAGTCCCGCCAGCGTCAGCGCGACCGCCACCGGGCGCATGCCGGTGCCCGCCGAGACGCTGGCCGAGCTGTGGCCGTAGGCGCGCGTGGTCCCGTACTCGACGTGGTAGCTGGTACGCAGCCCGTGCGGATCGACCATCCCGCTGACCTTCTCGCGGTCGCGCGCGAGCGAGCTCGTCGAGCCGGTCAGCGCGGCCGGCTTGGGCCTCGCGACCGGTCCGCCTACGGCGCCGCTGACCGCGAGCTGGCGGGTCACGGTCGAGCTGAAGCCGAGCGCGTCGGTGACAGTCAGCGACACCAGGTAGGTCCCGGCCCTCGAGAACGCGTGGGCTGCGGTGGCGCCGCCTCCCGGCGCGGTGCCGTCGCCCCAGTCCCAGCTGTAGCTCTCGATCCCGGCGGGGATCGAGTAGTCGAGCCCGCCGTAGCTGGCCGAGGCGCGGTTGCCGGGTGGATCGCTCGAGCTCGAGCCGTCGAACCCGGCCGCCTGGCCGGCCGGGGCCTGCGCCGGCGCGGTGAAGCTCGCGGTCGGCGTGAGGTAGCTCGGCTCGCCGGCCTCGCAGGCGGCGTCGAGGTTGCTCCACTCCTCCTGGACCGTCCAGCCGCCATTGCCCGCCTGCACCTGGTTGCACTTGTCGCCGACCTCGCCGCAGCCGGTGTTGTTGGAGTCGCAGTTGTTGTCGTCGTACCACGCCAGCGGCGGCCCATCCGAGCCCGCCTCGGCGACCAGCGGATCGGTGATCGTCTCCGACCACTCGTGGCTGGTGTAGGAGGTCTCGTTCTGAAGCGCGGTCGAGGCGTTGCCGCAGCCGGAAGCCATCCCCCCGCCCGTGTTGTCCGGGAGCACCGCGTACAGCGCCGGCGTCCCGCCCGGCAGCCGCGTGTCGCCGTGGTAGGCGCAGAACTCGGTTCCCGAGCAGGAGCCGTTCATGCAGATCGTCTTGCCGGCGGGGAACAGCAGCAGGTAGATCGTCGACAAGCCGTCCGCCCCCGGCGGCGGCAGGTGGCCCGCCTCGATCTGGTTGGCGAGCTCGGTCTGGATCTCCGAGTCGGTGATCGTGGCCCCGTAGGCCGAGGCGCTGGGCGTGATCTCGTACTGGCCGCCGTAGGAGACGCTGTTGGCGGCGTTGTGGCCCGAGCTGTCCATGTACTGCGCGAGCAAGCCGCCGAGATCGTCGGTCGAGCCGCTGGCGGCGGCGAAGTACTTGACCAGCCCCGGGTCGCCGGTCGACTCGTCGGTGTAGATCGAGTTCACGCTCGGCCCCCAATCGACCACCACGCCGGTCATCGAGTGGGCCACCGGGCCGCCCCAGTAGGCCAGCGGGTCACCGGTCGCGGCGCGCGCGGGCGCGGGAAAGGCGAACGCGAGCGCGCAGGCGCAAAGGCAAAGCGAAATCGTCCCCGCGAGGGCCGCCAGCGTCCGCTGCGATCGTGCCGCCATACGCCCTGTATCGGGTTGGCGCCCGTCGCGGTCAAGCCGGCACGCGCCGAGCCGTCAACTGTTGTCAGCCGTTGATCAGCTTCGTGACGGCGCTCTGCACGGCGGACGGGGTGACCGTGAGCGCCGACTCGCCATCGGGGAGCGTGGTCGCGCCGGTCGGCTTCAGGATCTGGGTGGGCGCCGATCCGCCGAGCTCGGAGGCCACGAACAGGCCCATCAAGGTGAAGCCGCCCATGTCGGTGCGGACCGCCTGGGGCGCGTACCACGAGGCCCACGGCAGACGGAAGAAGGTCGGCGGGGAGAGCAGCCTCGACTTGATCGAGTTGAGGATCTGCTGCTGGCGCTTCTCCCGGGTGAGGTCGTTCTCGGCCGGGTTGCACTTGTTATCGCGCGTGCGCGCGAGCGTCAGCGCCTGGATCCCGTTGAGGTGGTGGCTCCCTGGATCCAGATACAGGGAAAAGCCGCCGTTCTTGGCGCCGCCGCTGATGTCCGAGCAGATCCTGGGCGTGCTGACGTCGATCCCCCCGATCGAGTCGATGAACTTCGGGAAGTTGGCGAGGTTGACGATGATCAGGTGGTTGATCTGGATGCCCGTGAACTGCTCGATCGTCTTGATCGCGAGCGCCGGGCCGCCGTAGGCGTAGGCGGCGTTGATCTTGGTGGTCCCGTGCCCGGGGATCGAGGCGACCGTGTCGCGTGGGATCGACAGCCGTCGGGACACCCCGCCGCCGATCCGCCACAGCATGATCGTGTCCGATCGGCTCCCGGCATCGCTCGTGTCCGCGCCCGGCTCCTTCGATCCCGCCGGCCGCTGGTCGGTCCCGATCACCAGCACGGTGTCCGTGCCGGTGACCATGTTGGAGCCCGAGGCGAGCGCCGCCTTGGCCGAGTCGGGGATCGACCCCGACTGCATCTGCGCGCTGATCAGGAACAGCACCAGCGAGAGCGTGAGCCAGGCGACGACCGCCACCAGCACTCCCAGCAGCACCCGCTTCGGGGTGAACCTGCGCCTCGGGCCGCCGGGCTCACCGGCACCCCGGCCTCGCCGGCCGCCGTCGGGCCCGCCGGGCCGGGGGATCGCCGCATCCTCCTCGCCGCGCAGCCGGGCGCGGAGCCCGCGGGGGGCAGCGCGATAGAGCGTGTAGGGCCGCTCCTCGGTCCCTTGCCGGCCCCGCGGCTCGCTCCCGTACAGGCGGTACGGAAGCCCTTCCGACTGATCCTGATCGCCTGGTTCGTTCGTCATTCCGGCACTGCATATAGTGACGACATGCCGGCGCGGCGCACCATCGGCGTCGACCTGGGCGGCACGAAGCTACTGGCTGGCGCGGTCGATCCCGAGCTGGCGGTCCACTACAGCGCCCAGCGCGCGGTCGCGGGTCTCGACCAGGCGGGGCTGATCGAAATCGCGGTCGATGCCGTGCTCGAGGCGCGCGAGGCGGCGGACGGCGAGGTCGAGGCGGTCGGCTTCGGGATCCCCTGCCTGATCGACCGGCGAACCGGTACCGCGGTGGTCGCGGTCAACCTGCCGCTGGCCGACATCGCGTTTGCCGACGTGATGGCCGAGCGGCTCGGGCTGCCGGTGTTCGTGGACAACGACGGCAACGTGGCGGCGCTCGCCGAGCACCGTGCAGGCGCGGCCCAGGGGGCGAGCGACGTGGTGGTGCTGACGATCGGGACCGGAATCGGCGGCGGCCTGATCCTGGGGGGCCTCCCGTACCGCGGTGCGATCGGGTCGGGCGCCGAGCTCGGCCACATGGTGATCGACATGGACGGCCCGCGGTGTCAGGGCAACTGCCCGAACCGGGGCTGCATCGAGGCGCTGGCGTCGGGCACCGCGCTGATCCGCGAAGCCCACCGGCTCGCCTCCGAGCGGCCGGACTCGAGCCTCGCCGACGCGCTCGCGCAGGGGCACGAGCTGGTCGGGGCGCTGGTCACCGAGCTCGCCCACGACGGCGACGCGGCGGCGATCGAGGTGATCGAGCTGATCGGCGCGCGGCTGGGGGTGGCGATCGCCAACCTCGTCAACATCTTCAACCCCCAGGTGGTGGTGCTGGGCGGTGGCGTGCTGGCCGCGGGCGAGTTGGTCCTGGGCCCGGCGCGAGCGGTGGTCGCGCAGCGCGCGCTGCCCCCCTCCCGTGACACGGTCGAGATCGTCCCGGCGCGGTTCGGCTTCGAGGCGGGGATGGTGGGCGCCGCGGCGCTCGCCTACGACGGGCTCGCGGGACGCCCCGGCGCTCGATGAGCGACCACGTAGCCGACGGCGAGGCCGGGCCCGGGCGGCTGATCGTGTGCCCGACGCCGATCGGCAACCTCGAGGACGTCACGCTGCGCGTGCTGGCGGCGCTGCGCGAAGCCGACGTGGTCGCGTGCGAGGACACCCGCCGCACCCGCACGCTGCTGCACCGCTACGGCGTCAACGCGACCCTGATCTCCTACCACGAGCACAACGAGCGCGAGCGCGCCGCGCAGCTGGTGGCGCGGATGCGCTCCGGCGCGACCGTCGCGCTGGTCTCCGACGCCGGCATGCCGCTGGTCTCCGATCCCGGGTTCGTGCTGGTGCGTGCGTGCGTCGCCGCCGGGTTGGCGGTCGAGGTGCTGCCGGGCCCGTCGGCCGCGGTGGCGGCGCTGGTGGCCAGCGCGCTGCCGGCCGACCGCTGGCGGTTCGCCGGTTTCCTGCCCCGGCGGCGCTCCGAGCTCGAGCGGGTGCTGCGCTCGCCGGAGACGGTGGTCGCGTTCGAGTCGCCGCGTCGGCTGGGGGCCTCGCTGGCGGTGCTCGCGGAGCTCGATCCGGACCGCCCGGTGGCGGTCTGCCGCGAGCTGACCAAGGCCCACGAGGAGGTGCTGCGCGGCTCCGCCGCCGAGCTCGCCGCGCGCTATCGCTCGCAGCCGCCGCGGGGCGAGGTCGCGCTGGTGATCGGCGCCGCTGCAGACCCGGGCCCCGGGCTGGCGCCGGCGCTGGACGCGCTCGGGCGGCTCGTCACCGCCGGGGCCAAGCCACGCCCGGCGGCGGGCGTGGTCGCCCAGCTGACCGGGGTCGGCGCGAACGAGCTGTACCGCGCGCTGACGAGCGGCGGGCCCGCGACCCCCGGCTAGCCTTGACCGCCGGTGTCCTTCTACATCACCACCCCGATCTATTACGTGAACGCCCAGCCGCACCTGGGCCACGCGTACAGCACGATCGCCGCCGACGTGCTGGCCCGCCACATGCGCCAGCGCGGCGAGGACGTGTTCTTCATGACCGGGACCGACGAGCACGGCGAGCCGGTCGCCGACGCCGCGCACGCCCAGGGGCTCGAGCCCCAGCAGCTCGCCGATCGCAACGCCGAGCGCTTCAAGGCGCTGATGCCGCGGCTGGCGATCTCGAACGACTTCTTCATTCGCACCAGCGACCCCCAGCACAAGCGGCGCGTGCAGGAGGTGCTCCAGCGCGTGCACGACAACGGCCACACCTACAAGGGGATGTACGAAGGCTGGTACTGCCCCAAGTGCGCCGACTTCAAGGTCGAGAACGAGATCCTCGAGGGCAACCGCTGCCCGATCCACGAGATCCCGCTGACCCGCGAGCAGGAGGAGAACTGGTTCTTTCGCCTGTCGAGCTTCCAGCAGCCGCTCGAGCAGCTCTACGACGAGCGCCCCGAGTTCGTGATGCCCTCCCATCACTTCAACGAAGCGCGCTCGTTCATCGCCCAGGGGCTCCAGGACGTGTCGCTGACCCGGGCGCGGCTCCATTGGGGGGTCGAGGTGCCGTGGGACCCCGGCCACGTGTTCTACGTGTGGTTCGACGCGCTGCTGAACTACTACACGGGGCTGGGCTACGCCCGCGACGGAGAGGACCTGACGAGTCGCTTCTGGCCGGCCACCTACCACGTGATCGGCAAGGACATCCTCAAGTTCCACGCGGTCTTCTGGCCGGCGCTGCTGCAGGCCGCCGGGCTGGCGATCCCGCACCACGTGTTCGTGCACGGGTTCCTGCTCGGCGCCGACGGGCGCAAGATGAGCAAGTCGCTGGGCAACGTGCTCGACCCGTTCGAGGTGATGGAGCAGTACGGAACCGACGCGCTGCGCTTCTACCTGATGCGCGACGTGGCGTTCGGCGGCGACGGCGCGGTCAGCATGGAGGCCGTCAAGGGGCGCTACGAGACCGAGCTCGCGAACGAGTACGGCAACCTCGCGAGCCGCACGATCGCGATGGTGCTGCGCTACCGCGACGGGAGGATCCCCGCGGCGGGCACCGACCCGCAGCTGGCCGGCGAGTTCGAGGCGCTGCCCGGGCGCGTCGCGCAGCTGCTCGGCGAGGCCGAGGCGACCCAGGCGCTGGAGCTGATCTGGCAGCGCGTCAGGCGGCTGAACCGCTACGTCGAGGAGCGCGCGCCCTGGCAGCTGGCGAGGGACCCCGACCAGGCGAGCCAGCTCGACCAGACGCTGGCCTCGCTGGCCGAGGGGATCCGGGCCCTCAGCGTGCTCTTGACGGCGTACATGCCGGACGCCACCGCCCGGCTGCTCGAGGCGCTGGGCTCGCCCGCAACCGACTACGACGCCGGCCGCTTCGCGGCCCAGGGCTCGGGCGCGCGGGTGCAGCCGCTCGCCGCGCTGTTCCCCAAGCACGGAAGCTGACGGGCTCCGGTTCCGGTGATCGACAGCCACACCCATCTCGACTCCTGCGAGCGCCCGGACGCCGAGCTGGTCGCGGCGGCCGAAGCCGCGGGCGTCACCCGGATCGTCACGATCGGGACCAGCGGCGCCTCCTGCCGCGCCGCGCTTGCCGCCGCCGAGGACTTCCCGCAGGTCTACGCGGCGGTCGGGCGCCACCCCGGCGAGGCGACCGGCTTCGACGACGCCGACCTGGCCGAGCTCCAGGCGCTGGCCGCGCACGAGCGGTGCGTCGCGATCGGTGAGACCGGACTCGACTACTACCGCGACCACGCGCCCCGGGCCGACCAGCGGCGTGCGTTCGAGGCGCAGCTCGAGCTGGCGCGCGAGACCGGCAAGGCGCTGGTGATCCACACCCGCGCCGCTGAGGACGAGACGCTCGAGTTGCTCGAGGACCGCGCCGAGGGGCTGAAGGTGATCCTGCACTGCTTCTCGATGCCGGCCAGGATCGAGCAGTGCCTCGCGCACGAGCACTGGTGGTTCTCGTTCGCCGGCAACCTCACCTATGCCAAGGCCCACGAGCTGCGGGCAGCCGCGCTGCGGGTGCCATCGGAGCGCCTGCTGGTGGAGACCGACTCCCCCTACCTGGCCCCGCAGCCGGTGCGCGGGACCGCCAACGAGCCCGCCAACGTGATCCACACGGCGCGGGCCCTGGCGCTCGAGCGACGCGTCCCCTACGGCGAGCTCGAAGCCCAGCTCGAGCGCAGCGCGGCGGCCGCGTTCGGATGGTGAGCGCGCCCGCCCCCCGGGTCCGCCGGCTCGGGCAGAACTTCCTCGTCGACCGCAATCTGCTCGACGTGATCGAGCGGCTCGCCGAGCTCGACCCGGGCGAGGTGGTGCTCGAGATCGGCGGGGGCGCCGGGGTGCTGTCCGAGCGGCTCGCGCCGCGGGTGCGCCACCTGCACGTGGTCGAGCTCGACCGGCGGCTGGAGCCGCGATTGCGCGCCGCGCTGGCCCCGTTCGGGCAGCGGGTCACGCTGCACTTCGAGGACGCGCTGGCGCTCGAGCTCGCGGCACTGCGCCCGGAGCCCGGCAAGCTGGTCGCCAATCTCCCGTACTCGATCGCCGCGAGCGTGGTCCTGCGCACGATCGACCAATTGCCGACGCTCCAGGACTGGCTGGTGATGGTCCAGCGCGAGGTCGGCGAGCGGCTCGCCGCCGCGCCCGGCAGCTCCGCGTACGGCGCGCCTTCGGTGCTGGCCCAGCTCGCCTGCGAAGTCAGGCTGCTGCGGCCGGTGAGCCGCAACGTGTTCAGGCCGGTGCCGAACGTCGACTCGGCGCTGGTCGGCCTGCACCGGCGCGCGCCCTCCCCCGAGCCGGAGCTGCGGGCGCTCGTGCACGACGCGTTCGCGCACCGGCGCAAGGCGCTGGCCGGCTCACTGGCGCTGGCGCCCGGGGCCCCGGCCGGGATCCGCGAGCGGGCGCGGGCCGCGCTCGAGCAGCTCGGCCATCCGCCCGACGCGCGCGCCGAGCGCCTGGCCCCGCAAGAGTTCCTCGAGCTCAACCACAGGTTGAGCGGTTGACGGTGCGGGAGCAAGCGCCGGGGAAGGTGAACCTGTGCCTGGCGCTCGGCGGCCGGCGCGAGGACGGCCGCCACGAGCTGGCGACGGTGATCGAGTCGGTCTCGCTCGCCGACGAGCTGGAGCTGACCACGCCCCCCGCGGCGCGCGCCGACGAGGTGCTGTGCCCGGGCGTGCCGGAGCCCAACCTGGTCGCGAGCGCGCTCGCGGCGCTGCGCGCCGCCGGCTGGGATGCCCCGCCGGTGCGGATCGAGATCTCCAAGCGGCTGCCGATCGCCGGGGGGATGGCGGGCGGCTCCGCCGACGCGGCCGCGACCCTGCGGCTGGCGCCGCGCGTCGCGCCGGTCCCCGCGCGGGTGCTCGCCGGGCTCGCCGCCCAGCTGGGCGCGGACGTCCCCAGCCAGCTCGCGCCGGGGCTCTCGCTGGCGACCGGCGCCGGGGAGCTCGTGGAGCGGCGCGAGGGGCTCGCGCCGCACGCGTTCCTGCTGCTGCCCCAGCCACACCGCCTGTCCGCGGCTGAGGTCTACGCGCAGGCCGACCGGCTGGCGCTGCCGCGCCCCGACCCCGAGCTGGCGCGGCTGCGCGCGGAGCTCTCGAGCGCGCTGGCACCCGGCGCCCGGCTCCCGGGCCAGCTGCTTGTCAACGACCTGCAGCCGGCGGCGCTGTCGCTGCTCCCCGA
>JAFAZB010000383.1 GCA_019240015.1 Solirubrobacterales bacterium | reverse complement strand
CCGCCCTTGCCGCCGTTGCCGCCGTCCCCGCCGATCGCGGTGGTGTGCGAACCGGACGAGTCCTTCTTGTCATAGGACTTGTAGTCCGATGAGCCCGAACCCTGCGAGCTGCTGCCGATGGCGATGGCCTTGCCGCCGTTGCCGCCGTTGCCGCCCGAGTTGTCCTGGTAGTTGTTGCTGGCAGCGTCGTTGTTGCTGCCATTGGCGACGGCTCCCTTGTTGCCGAAGCCGTTGTCGGCGACGGTCACCGGGGCATTGACGTTGACCTGCTCGTTGTGTGAGCCGCCCTTGCCGCCGTTGCCGCCGTCCCCGCCGATCGCGGTGGTGTGCGAACCGGACGAGTCCTTCTTGTCATAGGACTTGTAGTCCGATGAGCCCGAACCCTGCGAGCTGCTGCCGATGGCGATGGCCTTGCCGCCCTTACCGCCGTTGCCGCCCGAGTTGTCCTGGTAGTTGTTGCTGGCAGCGTCGTTGTTGCTGTGGTTGGCGACGGCGCCCTTGTTGCCGAAGCCGTTGTCGGCGATCGTCACCGGGTGGTTGACGTTCACCTGGGTGTTATCGGAGCCGCCGTTGCCGCCCTTGCCGCCGTCGCCACCGACCGCGGTGGTACGCGACTCGGACGAGCCCTTCTTGCTGTCGTAGGACTGCGAGTGGCAGGAGCTGGAGCTGCTCGAGCTCTTGCTGACCGCAACGGCCTTGCCGCCGTTGCCGCCGTTGCCACCCGAGTTGTCCTGGTTGTTGTTGCTGGCGGCATCGTTGTTGCTGCCATTGGCGACGGCGCCCTTGTTGCCGAGGCCGTTGTCGGCGATCGTCACCGGGTGGTTGACGTTCACCTGCGTGTTGTCAGAGCCGCCGTTGCCACCATTGCCCCCATCGCCGCCGATCGCGGTGGTCTGGGACCCCGCCGACGACGAATGATCATGGGCAAGCGCCGTGCCCGGGAATCCCAGGGCGCAGGCGAGGGCCGCAACTGCAGCCACATGCTTGCGAGACATGCATCACGTCCTTTTTGATTGCTTTACAGAACGCCGGGATGAAGGCCCTCCCGGCAAGGCTCTTTAGGAACCCTGCCGGCAGTTAGCCGGGGCGTGCTGTGAGCAACCGCAAGGGGGTCGGTGGGGGCAAGACACCACCGACCAGCAGGCGACGGCCGGCAAGAGCCGTCGCCAAGATGAAGGCAAAGATCAGCATCGCGCCAGTGGCGCCGGCGCCGCCCGGCGCCGAGGACGCCGCGGCGGGGGCCGGCCCGCCCGCCAGCACCGGCGCGATCGGCGCCAGCGTCGACACGCCGCCGAGCGCGCTGGGCGGCCGGTGCGCTAGCAGTGCTCGGACGGCGCCGAGGGCCGCGGGGAGCAGCGCCTCAAGTGAGCGGGCCGAAGCCTGGCCCGCCGCCGGCGAAGTGAAGGAGCCCGGCAGCCGGCCCGGCGCAAAGGCGCTCGAGCCGGGGAACACGGGGGACAGTTGACCGGGGACCGTCAGCCGAGCGCCGACGCCCAGTCGCGGAACCAGCGAGGAGATCGGCCCGCCAATCCCGAGCACCGGGGTCAGCGAGCCGGCCAGCGGCTGCAGCGGGCCCGCGATCGGCGCGAGCAGCGGCGCCGCGGTCTGGGTCACCGGCGCCGCCATCGGAGCGGCGGTTCCAGCCGTTCGGGTCGCGGTGTGGGTGACCGACGCCGCGGTGTTCGTGATCACCGGTGAGGACTGCTTGAGGGCCGGCGAGGACGCCGTGCCGAGCGTCGACTGCGTCTGCTTGACGACCGGCGTGGCGACCTTGACGGCCGGCGTCCGGTTGGCGAGCGAGGAAGCGGTCTTGACGGCCGAAGCCGCCGGCTTGGCCGGCGCTGCCTTGACGACCGGCGCCGCGGGCGCGGCCGGCGCCGCGGGCTTGACTACCGCGCCGGCCGACGAGCCGACCGACTGCGCGGTCGTCACGACGGCCTGCGTGGCAGCGCCCAGCGACGGTGCAGCCTCGGCGCGAGGAGCGAGCAGCGCGAACGCGCACAGCAGCATCGCGCCCAGCCCGGCGATCCGAATCACGCCCGCCTGGCGGAAAATGCACAACCTGAGTCCCCGCAACCCCTGCATTAGGGCCTAGGATACCCCGAAAAACCTCCTGAAAACAGGACACACCTAAAAAAAGCTGGCCTGTTTAGGGCACCCTTATGCGGTGCCCTGGAGGTGCCGGTCGCGCCCGGTGCACGGTCCGCGCGAACGCCTCAGTGGGCGGCGATGTTCAACACCACCGCGGTCGCGAAGCAGGCCAGCGCCAGCGCCCGGATCAGCCCGCCCGTCCTGGGTCCCGGCCTGCCCGTGACCATGCCCGCGATCGCCACCAGCATGCAGGCGATGGCGAGCAGGGCGAACACGACGGCCAGCGCGTGGAGCACCTCATATGTTGTACTGGCTGACGATGTCGGCTCAGTACATCTTCACCACCCACAGGCTGTCGCGGCGCTACCCCCCCGATCGCGAGGTGCTGAGCGACATCTCGCTGTCGTTCCTGCCGGGAGCCAAGATCGGGGTGCTCGGCTACAACGGCGCCGGCAAGTCGACGCTACTGCGGATCATGGCGGGGCGGGACACGGGGTTCGACGGCCGGGCCCAGCTGGCGCCGGGAGCGAGCGTGGGGCTGCTCGAGCAGGAGCCCCAGCTCGACGAGCGAACGGACGTTCGCGGCAACGTCGAGCAGGGAGCGGCCGAGACCAAGGCATTGCTCGAGCGCTTCAACGAGCTGTCGATGAACTACTCCGAGGAGACGGCCGACGAGTTCGCTCGCGTCCAGGAACGGATCGACGCGGTCGACGGCTGGAACCTCGAGACGACGCTCGAGATCGCGATGGACGCGCTGCGATGTCCTCCGGGCGACGCGGAGATCGCGACCCTCTCAGGTGGGGAGCGAAGGCGGGTCGCGCTCTGCCGGCTGCTGCTCGGTCAGCCCGACCTGCTGCTGCTGGACGAGCCGACCAACCACCTCGACGCCGAGTCGGTCGCGTGGCTGGAGCGCCATCTGCGCGACTACCCGGGGACGGTCGTCGCCGTCACGCACGACCGCTACTTTCTGGACAACGTCGCGGGCTGGATCCTGGAGCTCGATCGCGGCCGCGGTGTCCCCTACCGGGGCAACTACTCGGGCTGGCTCGAGCAGAAGCGGGCGCGCCTGGAGCAGGAAGCCCGCCAGGAGACCGCCCGGCGGCGGACGATCGAGCGCGAGCTCGAGTGGGTGCGGCTGAACGCGAGCGCGCGGCGCAACAAGCCCAAGGCGCGACTGAACGCCTACGAGGCGTTGCTGGCGGCGGACGCCGCCGCCGGCGCGCGGCTGGACCAGGTCCAGGTCCACATTCCGGCCGGGCCGCGGCTCGGCGGCGTGGTGGTGGAGGCCGACGGTGTGCGCAAAGCGTACGGCGACCGGCTGCTGATCGATGGGCTCTCGTTCAGCCTCCCGCCGGCCGGGATCGTCGGCGTGATCGGACCCAACGGCGCCGGCAAGACGACGCTGCTGCGGCTCATCACCGGCCAGGAGCAACCCGACGCCGGGACGCTTCGCCTTGGCGACACGGTGGCACTCGCATACGTCGACCAGTCGCGCGACGCGCTGGACGACGAGCGGACCGTGTGGGAGGAAATCTCAGGTGGGCAGGATCAGATTCAGCTGGGCGAGCGAACCGTCAACAGCCGCGCCTACGTGGCGGGGTTCAACTTCAGGGGCACCGATCAGCAGAAGAAGGTCGGCAAGCTGTCGGGCGGCGAGCGCAACCGGCTGCACCTCGCCAAGCTGCTGCGCTCGGGCGGCAACCTGCTGTTGCTCGACGAGCCCACCAACGACCTCGACGTCGACACGCTGCGGGCGCTCGAGGAGGCGCTGCTGTCGTTCGCGGGCTGTGCCGTGGTCGTCTCGCATGACCGCTGGTTCCTGGACCGGATCGCCACCCACGTGCTCGCGTTCGAGGGAGATTCCCGGACCCGCTGGTCCGAGGGCAACTTCGAGGCCTATGAGAGCTTCCGCCGCGAGCAGCTCGGCGCCGAGGCGGACCGCCCTAAGCGGATCACGTATAAGAGGCTGGTGCGGGGCTAGACAGCTCCGCCTCGCCCGCCGCCCGCGCGGCGGCCGAGGCGCTGTCGTCCAAGCTGGCGGCCAGCGCCGCCTCCATCTCGGTCAGCCACTGGAGCTCGGCGCGAAGCTCGCGCAGCCGCCGCCTGCGACGCGCCCACAGCGCCACCAGCGCGCAGACCACTCCCAGGCCGACGATCCCCAGCACGCCGCCGACCGTCTGGGCGGTGGTCTCGGTCACGGCCGCGGTCCGCTTCGGCAGGAAGAACCCGCGCGGACTGACTTCGCCCCGGGTGAACGCGCCCGCGCTCCCCACCGCGGTGGTCTGCTCGGCCATCGCGAGCATCTCGGCCGGCGGGACGCTGTCGGTCAGCGTGTTCTCGATCCAGTAGACCCCGGGCCCCTCGCGCCACGCCACCAGCCGGAGGTTGTCGCCCTCGTAGTACAGGCCGTAGGTACGGGGTCCGAGCCGGACCGTCTGCGAGGGATTGCGCAGCAGCGGCGGGTCCTGCCAGGTGGTGCCCTGCACGTCGTAGTAGTCGCCGAGCGTGCCGCGGTTGATCACGATCGCGTAGGAGTCGTGACGCTGGTCGCGCTGGTCGTAGATGTAGTAGTTGCGCAGGGTGTCGTGCTGCGGTCCGCCGAGCTGGTTGCGCACGCGCGGATACTCGAGCGCAAGCGGCATCCCCACCGCCGCGGCGCGGGCGCGCTCGAGGTCGGCGGTCGGCGTGCGAATCAGCGACAGCCCGGGCGCTTGCGGGTGGCGGGCGACCGCCACCGCGCGCGCCAGTCGCGGCTTGGGGCCGGCGCGGACCCCCTGGAGGAAGCCATCGACGGCGGCGCGGATTTGCCCCGGCGAGGCGGTGTCGAAGCTGGGGCCGATGTTGACGTCGAAGCGCACCTGCCGGACCGGCCGGCCCGCCATCTGCGCGAGCAGCTCGGCGAGGCTGAGGATCTGATTGACGCCGTGGATATCGGTCTGCACCGCGCCGCCGAAGATCTGCTCGAACTTGTCCCGGTTGCCCAGCACCGAGGGGCCGTACTGCGCCTTGACGTCGAGCAGGAAGCGCTGGTCGCGGGCGTCGCGCACCAGCGAGGTGTCGCCGTGTCGGTAGGCCACGAACTCGAGCGCCTGCTGGCCGCACAGCCGCTGATAGCCCGGCTGCAGGTCGATCTCGAAATATTGCTGCACCGAGCCCTGATTGGAGTGGTAGTAGCGGCGGTCGATCGTGGAGTAGACGCACCCCATCTGGTCGACCGCCCGCTTGAAGTGCGGGAACGTGATCACCACCACGTGGTTGATCGAGAGCCCCAGCACCTGCTTGATCGTCTCGGTCATCAGCCTGATCCCACCCAGCGTGTAGGCGAAGTTGATCCGGTTGACGACCGGCTTGCCCGGGCGGGGCCTGATCGTCACCTTCAGCTCGCGGGGGATCGAGAGCATCGCGATCGTCGGCTGGGCGGGATCGAGGCGGACCAGCAGCATCTCGTTGGAATGCGGGACCACGAACGCGTTCGGGCGGCCCTGGGGCGCCGGTCGCCGGTCGTCGCCGACCAGCAACAGGGTCTGGGGCGCCCCGGGGGCGGCCTGAGCGAGCACGTGCGGCCCGACCTGGAGCGTCTTGTTCTGCCGGAAGGCTTGGGCGATCTTGCCGACCTCGAGCAGCGCGGCGGTGGCGACGAAGCCCCCAACCGCGAGCACCACCACCAGGGCCGCGAGCGCGGTGCGGACCAGGAACCGCGCTTCCGCTGCCTTCGGAAGCCGCCCGTTCGCCTGAGGAGAGGCTCGGTGGCGCACGCCGCGCCCATAGTAGGTGCTCGCTAAGGTGAATCCGTGCCCGGGCGTTCCACGGCCGTCCTGATCACTGGCTGCTCGTCCGGGATCGGCCGCGCCACGGCTGAGCGCCTAGCCGCCTCGGGCTGGCGGGTGTATGCCAGCGCGCGTCGCCTCGAGGCGATCGCCGAGCTGGCCGACCGGGGCTGCCGGACGCTGGCGCTCGACGTCTGCGACGAGCAATCGATGGCCGAGGCGGTGCGCACCGTCGCCGACGCCGAGGGGGCCGTGGGAGTGCTCGTCAACAACGCCGGCTACAGCCAGTCAGGCGCCGTCGAGTCGGTGCCGATCGAGCGGATCCGCCGCCAGTTCGAGACCAACGTGTTCGGATTGATCCGCATGTGCCAGCTGGTGGCGCCCGGGATGCGCGCCCAGCGCTGGGGCAGGATCGTGAACATCGGCTCGATGGGCGGCAAGCTGACGTTCCCCGGCGGGGGAGTCTACCACGCCACCAAGTACGCGATCGAGGCGCTCAGCGACGCGCTGCGGTTCGAGCTGCGGGGATTCGGGATCGACGTGAGCCTGGTCGAGCCTGGGCTGATCCGGACCCGTTTCGGCGAGGCCGCGTCGGCCTCGATCTCGGCTGCCACGCCGGAGGATGAGGGGTCGAGCGGCCCGTATTCGCAGTTCAACCGGCAGGTCGCGCGGATCACCGAGGAGGCCTACGAGGGAACACTCGCGCGGCTCGGCGCGGGACCGCAGGCTGTCGCGGAGACGATCGCCACGGCGCTGAGCGCCAAGCGCCCCAAGCCGCGTTACCCGGTGACCGCGAGCGCCCGCCTGCTGATCAACCAGCGACGCCTGATGCCCGACCGGGCCTGGGACCTGGCGATGCGCAGGCAGTTCCCCACGCCGCGCGTATAGCGGCCCCTCAGGCCGCGAGCTCCGCGGCCAGCAGCTCACCGAGCTCCAGCGCGCTGGGCAGCACGGCATCGGCCTCGGAGAGCTCCTCGCGGCCGAACGGCCCGGTCGCGAGCGCGATGCACCGCACGCCGTCGGCGTGCGCGCAGGCGATATCCCTTGGCGTGTCCCCGATCACGGTCGTCGCCGCGCGTGGGTGCGGCGTGCCCACCGTCCCTGCGCGGCGGCGGGCGATCGCCGGCAGCGCGGCGCGGTCCTCGGCGTCGGAGCCGAACCCGCCTTGTCCGGTGGGAAAGCGGTGGCCGATCCCGGCGCTTGCGAGCTTGAGCCGGGCGACCAGCTCGTAGTTGCCGGTGACCAGCGCGAGCCGCACGTCGGCGCGACCGGCGAGCCATGCGAGCAGCTCCCTCACGCCGGGGAGCACGGTGCGCGAGAGGTCCTTGGGGCACAGGCGCTGGTAGGCGCGGCAGCACTCCTCGCGCACCGCGCCGGCGCGCTCGTCGATCCGCTCCGCCGACACCCCCGCGGCCAGCAGGATCGTCCGCGCGATCTCGCCATCCGTGCGCCCTGCCGGCCGCAGGCGCGCGTTAACCGTCTGGGCGTCCACCCCGTGGACCGCCAGCAGCGCCGCGTGCAGCGCGTCGCGGTGGGCGTCGGTGGCGCCGGCGAGCAGGGTGCCGTCGATGTCGAACAGCAGCAGCAGCGGCCGGGTGATCTCGTCGGCGCTCAGGGCTCTCGCCGGCGCTCAGGGGTCTCGTCGGCGCTCAGCGTTCGAATGTGAGCCCCGGCTCGAGCCGCCGAGCAAACGCCGCGATCAACTTCGCCGCCGCCTCGATGTCCGCCAGCGAGACGAGCTCGACCGGAGAGTGCATGTACCGGCAGGGGACCGACACCAGCCCCGTCGGCACGCCGGAGCGGCTGACGTGGATCGCATCGGCATCGGTCCCGGTGCCCCGGCCCAGCGACTCGACCGTGAACGGGATCCCCTCCTGCTCGCCGGCCTCGTGCAGAAGCTCGAAAATGCGGGGATGCAGGGTTGTTCCGCGGGCGATCACAGGGCCTGAGCCCAGCGTGTGCTTGGTGATCGGCCCGAGCTCGATCCCCGGCTGATCGGTCGCGAAGGTCAAGTCGACCGCGATCGCCAGGTCGGGCTCGAGCGTGAACGCGGTCGTACGCGAGCCCGCGAACGTGGTCTCCTCCTGGGCAACCGCCACGGCGATCACGTCGCCGGGCGCGCCACCCGCCTCGGCCACCAGCCGCGCCGCCTCGGCCGCCACGTAGCAGCCGACCCGGTTATCAAGCGCCCGCGAGACCAGCCGCTCGTTGGGCAGCTCGACCGGGGCCACGTCGATCACCGCCACGTCGCCGATCCGGACCAGCTTGCGGGCCTCCTCGCCGTCCTGCGCGCCGATGTCGATATGCAGGTCTTTTAGCTCGGGAACCTGCT
>JAFAZB010000073.1 GCA_019240015.1 Solirubrobacterales bacterium | reverse complement strand
CAGCCCAGCGGATCGTCGCCAGGGCGCAGAACTTTGAAGGTAGCCTCCTTGGCGGCGAAGCGCGCCGCCAGTCGCTGAGGATCGAGCCCTGCGCCCCGGCTGGAGTCCGCAAGCTCCCGATCGCTGAAAACCCGCCGAAGATAGTGCTCACCGTGCGTGCTGAGCGAATCTTTGATGTCGTCCGCCGACACCAGGTCGATACCGACTCGGATAGACATGTTCGTGCGCCCGAAAGTGCCTGAACTACCAAATTACCGCTCAGCCGGATAACAAACACGCTGAGGCCCCGAGTTGTGCACCTTGGGCGCGAGAATCCTCCCCGCCAGCGACGGGTGCGCCCACTCGCAAATCAGTAGCATCGGGGGCGATGCGCGCCGTGGATGCCCTGATGGAGTGCCTGAAAGCGGAGGGCGTCGAGGTCGTGTTCGGCCTTCCCGGCGGCGCCAACCTGCCCACTTATGACGCGTTTTATGACGCGGGCATCCGCCACATTCTCGTTCGGCACGAGGCGGGCGGGGGACACGCCGCCGAGGGCTACGCGAAGGCGACCGGCAAGGTGGGGGTGGCGCTCGGAACGAGTGGCCCGGGGGCCACGAACCTGGTCACGCCGATCTGCGACGCGATGATGGATTCCGTCCCGGTGGTGTTCCTGACCGGCCAGGTACGCACCGAGCTGCTCGGCACCGATGGCTTCCAGGAGGCCGACACGATCGGGATCACGATGCCGATCGTCAAGCACAGCTTCATGATCCAGCACCCACTGGAGATCCCGCGGTCGCTGCACGAGGCGTTCCACATCGCCCGCACGGGCCGTCCCGGGCCTGTCGTGGTCGACATCCCACAGGACCTCAGCCGCGCGGACATCCCATACGAACCGGTCGCCGACGTCCATCTCCCCGGCTATCAGCCGACCACCGACGGCAACCAGAAGCAGATTCGGATCGCCGCGAAGGCGCTCGCGAACGCGCGGCGGCCGGTGATCTATGCCGGCGGCGGCGTGATCAGCGCCGATGGCGCCGCCGAGTTGACCGAGCTCGTGACGTCGGACAGATTCCCCGTCACCTGCACCGTGATGGGGCTGGGCGGGTTTCCCGCCCCGCACCCGCAGTGGCTCGGGATGCTTGGCATGCACGGCACCCGCACGGCGAACTACGCGATGGACGAGGCGGATCTGATCGTCGCGATCGGTGCTCGCTTCGATGACCGCATCACCGGCAAGCTCTCGGAGTTCGCCCCCCGCGCCAAGTTCATCCACATCGACATCGATCCGGCAGAGATCTCCAAGAACGTCCCCGCGCACATCCCGATCGTCGGCGACGCCAAGAACATCCTGCCTCGCCTGACCGCCGAGTACCGGGCGCTGGCGGCCGATCCCACCCGGCTCGAGGAGTGGTGGGCCCGGATCGGCACCTGGCAGGAGCGCCATCCGCTGGCCTACGAGGACTCGCGGGACTCGGAGATCAAGCCGCAGTACATGATCGAGGCGCTCTACGAGGCCACCGGCGGCGAGGCGATCGTCACCAGCGACGTGGGTCAACACCAGATGTGGGCGGCGCAGTACTTCCACTTCTCGCGGCCGCGCCGGTGGATCAACTCGGGGGGCCTCGGGACGATGGGTTTCGGGCTTCCCGCGGCGATGGGAGCCAAGGTTGGGTGCCCGGAGGAGACGGTGATCTGCATCGCGGGCGATGGCTCTGTGCAGATGAACATGCAGGAGCTCGCGACCTGCGCCCAGGAGGGGATCGCGATCAAGGTGTTCATCATGAACAACGGCTACCTGGGCATGGTCCGGCAGTGGCAGGAGCTGTTCTGGGACAAGCGCTACAGCCAGGTGGACATGGGCAGCTGGCCCGACTTCGTGAAGGTCGCCGGGGCCTACGGTGCGACGGGGCTGCGGCTGGAGGACAAGCGCACCCTGGTGAAGGACATCCAGGAAGCGATCGCGCTGGAGGGTCCGGTGCTGGTCGACGTACGTGTGACGCGCGAGGAGAACACCTACCCGATGATCCCCGCTGGCCAGCCGGCCAGGAACATGGTGGGATGAGGGGATGGCCGAGCCGTGGCTGATGCGCAGCGCCGCGGCGGGCCATCGAGCAGGTGAGCGTTGAGCCGCTAGAGAGGGCCGCGACGGCGGTCGCGCGCGACGGCCGCCTGACGATCGAGCCCGTGCGGGACCTGCACGCGGCGCGGGCCGAGTGGACCCGCCTCGCCCAGCAGTCCAGCAATGTGTTCGGCACCTGGGAGTGGGCGGATGCCTGGCACCGCCACATCGGCAGCCACACACAGCTCGCGCTCGCCATCGCCCGCCGGGCGGACGGTAGCGCCGCCGCGGTGCTGCCGACGTGCGTGGTCCGCGGGCGTCCCGTGCGCGTGGTGCGGTTCCTGGGGGCGGGGCCCGGGGATCAGCTCGGGCCGATCTGCGCTCCTGCGGACCAGCTGGCCGCCGCGGCGGCACTGCGCCGGCACGTCGGGGCCACCCTCGGGGACAGCGGGCTGTTCCTCGGCGAGCGGCTGTGGGGCGATGACCCGCTCGGCGAGCAGCTCGGCGGGATCCCGATTCGCCGTGCGGCAAGTCCCGTGTTGCGGATCGACGGCCGCGACCTCGAGCAATACCTCGCTTCCCAGAGCCGCAACTTCCGCTCGCAGTGGCGCCGGCGGGAGCGCAGGGTGCTCAGGACGCACAGAGTCAGATACCGGCTCACCGAGGATCGTGACCGGCTGGAGTCGGACATGCAGACGCTGATGCGCCTTCATGCCGCCCGCTGGCCGCAGTACCAGTCGGGCGCGTTCAGCGGCCGACGACGGCTGTTTCACCTCGAGTTCGCCGGCCGGGCGCTCGAGAACGGTTGGCTGCGCCTGTGGACGCTGGAGCTCGACGGGAGAGCCGCCGCGGCCTGGTACGGGTTGCGATACGGCGGCATCGACCACTACTACCAGGCTGGGCGAGACCCCGCGTTCGATCACCTCAACGTGGGTTTCGTGCTGCTCTGCCACTCCGTCCGCTGCGCGTTCGAGGACGGGATCGAGGAGTATCGGTTCGGGTTGGGAGACGAGCCGTACAAGACCCGCTTCGCGGATCGCGATCCCGGCCTGGACACGATCGCGATCGCCTCCGGGGCGGCGGGGCGGCTGGCGTTGGCCGCGATCCGCGTGGCGCTTGCGGTTCCGCCGGGGATCCGGCGGTCGGTCCGCCGCCTGGCGAGAGCGCATCCTCCCCGAGGCTGAAGCTCAGCGCTTGCGAACCAGGGTGTTCTCGAGGAACAAGGCCTCGATCCCCGTTCCCAGGAACGTCTCGATCGCCTCGGCGGGGGTGTTCACGATCGGCTGGCCGCGGACGTTGAAGCTCGTGTTGAGCACGATCTCGCGACCGGTGCGCTGGCCGACTGCTCCGAGCAGTAGGCGGAAGGCCGAGTTGTCGCTGCCGGCGACGGTCTGGAGGCGCGAGGAGCCGTCCACGTGGGTGGTGGCCGGGAGGGCCTCGCGGTGCTCGGGGCGGACGTTCACGTTGACGTTCATGTACGGAAGCTCGGTCCCGGGGGCGACCTCGAACCAGCGATCGGCCTGCTCCAGCGACACCGCCGGCGCGAACGGCCGGAACGCTTCGCGCATCTTGACCAGCGCGTTGACCCGGTCACGCATCTCGTGGCGGCTTGGGTCGGCGAGGATGCTCCTGTGCCCGAGGGCGCGGGGCCCGAACTCGATCCTGCCGCGGTACCAGGAGATCACTTCGCCCTGGGCGATCAGGGCCGCGGCTGTCTCGCAGGCAGCTTCGAGCGACCCCAGCGGTGAGACCTCGATTCGGTCAGCGAACGCGTCGAGCGCCGCTTGCAGCGATCGCGGGTCGGGGGAGGGACCGTAGAAGGGAGTCGGCGAGCGGCGATTGACCACCTCGCCGGCCAGCGCGGCTGCCTGGAGCGCGGCCCCGAGCGCCGAGCCGTCGTCCGCGGCGGCGGGCTGCACGTAGATCTCCTCGAAGACGCCTGCCTCGATCAGCCGCGCGTTGGCGGTGGTGTTGAGGGCCACCCCGCCGGCGAGCGCGAGCCGGCCCATCCCGAGCAGCGCTCCGAAGTGCCCGCACAGGTGGAGGACTGCCCGGTCGAGGCATGCCTGCAGCGCGGCGGCGACGTCCTGGTGGCGGCTGGTGATTTCGGCGTCGGCGACGCGTGGCTCGATCAGCTGCCGGTCGAGGTAGCGCCGCGCGCCGAGGTGGTTCTCGCGCTCATCACGCGTCTGGTTGCGCTTGAGCAGCGCGATCTCCCAGCCGCCGTCCGGGCGCAGCTTCACCTCACGCTCGAAGAACTCGCGGTAGGTGTCGGGGTCTCCATAGGGGGCGAGTCCCATCACCTTGTATTCGTCGGAGTTGAAGTCGAACCCGAGCTGGAAGGTGATCAGCGAGTAGAGGATTCCGATCGAATCCGAGGCTCCCACCCGGTACACCACCTCGAGGCGCCCATCCTGTGCCCGGTACACGGTCGCGCCGTGTGCTTCGCCCATTCCGTCCATGACCACCACCAGGCACTGGTCCCACCCCGAGGTGTAGTACGCGGACGCGGCATGGGCCAGGTGGTGGTCGACGTGACCGACCCGCTGTGCCTCGATGTCGGGGAGCGCACGCCGTACCTGCCTGACGAACGCATCGCGCGCGAGCACCTCCCGGTAGAGCGCGGCGGAGGCCGGATCCAGCCCGTAGACGGCCTGGTAGGGCCCGTAGTCGAAGCCGTGCACGACCTTGTCGAGCTCGGCCGGCTCGACGCCCGCGGTGCGCAGGCACGCATCGATCGCGCCGACGGGGAAATCGCCCGTGTGCTTGCGCCGGCTGATCCGCTCCTCGGCGACGCCCGCGACGAATTCGCCGTCGATCACCAGCGCGGCCGCGGAATCGTAGCCCTGCGCCATGCGGTACTCCCGCTGCTCGAGCCCCGGCCAGCGGTCGCGTTTGAAGGCCTCCGCGCCGTGGATGCCGCTGACCCCGAGGATCTTCATGCCGGACCCTCGAAATCGAGTACGTGGTGACCCATCCACCACTCTCCGTCCACACGGCTGAGCAGACTGCTGCCCGACAGGATCGCATCGCTCAGCCCCCCATCGCCGCCGTGGATCAGCGCCTCGCCGGTGAAATGCATCAGGCACCCGCGCCGGCCGAGCGATTCGAGCAGCGGTGCTTCGACTCGTCCTCGCACCGCGAGCGCCCCTCCGGTCCAGGCGTCGCGCAGGAGGCGATCCAGCACCGCCTGCGTGTCACGCGAGGCGCTGGCGATCTGGAGTACGTTGGATAGGCCCCCGGGCAGCAGGTAGTACACATACCAGCCGAGCGCCCGCCCGCCCGCTCGCTCCCGCACGAGGTTGGCGATCAGCCGTCCTCGTGCGGTTACCGCGGCCAGCTCCTCGAACATCCACCGCAGGTAGCCCTCGTCGTAAGCCGGGCAGAGCCGGACGTGGCGTGAGACGGCCGGAAGATGCTCGAGCACCAGTGCCGGGGTCAGCGGCTCGGCGCTGAGCGCCGGCTGCTCGGGCGGCGGGCGAAACGCTCGCAGCCTCGTCGCCACGGCGTCGAGCGCGCGCAGCGCCGGCGCCCCGGCGCGGGGGGCGCGCCTGGTGGGCCGTAGGATGCGGCTGGCCGAGAAGCCGAGCGGACGCAACACCTTGGTCCATGAGATGCAGGGGAGAGGTGCCATCCGACCGCCGAGCCGCGTCCAGATGTCTCGCATGCGATCGGTCGCGCCGTCGGTGAACGTGAGCTCCTGAGGTCCCGCGAGGTATGCGCGCAGCAGCATCGCGCCGGCCCCCCGAGAGCGAGCGTCCGGGTGTGAGACGAGCTGTCCGGCGCAGGCCAGGCGCACCCCGCGGCCATCGAGCCTCGCTCGTCGTACGTGCGATCCCTGAAACGCCACGATCCTCCCGTCCCCGTCTGTGTGAACGAGCGACGGGATCTCGGGGTCCGCCCACGGATAGTCGATCAGCGTACGCTGGAAGTAGGAGGCGAGCCGCTCCGGCGAGGCGGGTCGCCCGGAGCGCACCACGAGGTCGTAGAGCCTCGCCACCTCGGCCGCGTCGCTCCGCTCGAACGGCCGGATGTCGCCCGCCGCCACCTAGGCTCCCGGTCGCGATCCGTCTGCGCTGACCGTCTGTGCCACCACCGCGGCGATCCGGTCCACACTGCGCAGCCCTTCGATGTCGAGGCCCTCCAGCGGCAGTTTGATCGCGAACTCCTGCTCGACCTCGAACAGGAGCGTCACGAGGGTCAGCGAGTCGAGCAGTCCGGTGGCGATGATGTCGGTCGAGGGCGAGGCGAGCTCGATGTTCAGCACCTCGCGAAAGATGCGCAGGATTCGCTGCTCTGTGTCGGGCGGAGCACTCACGCCTGTGACTGCTCGGCGCTGAACATCTCGCGCAGCCGGCGACGGTCGATCTTGCCGTTGACGTTCTTGGGGAGCGCCTCCAAGGATCTCCAGTGGGAGGGAAGCATGTAGGTGGGGAGCAGCGCGGCCAGCGCGGAGCGCAGCGCCGCCGGGTTGGAGTCGGCCTCGGAAGCCGGCCTGAACGCACAGCAGATCGAGGTGCCCTCGAAGCCGGCCGACTCGACTCCCACCACGGCGCATTCGACGATCTCGGGCCTGGCGTTCAGGGCGGCCTCGATCTCGCCGAGCTCGATGCGATACCCCCGGCTCTTGATCTGGGAGTCGGTGCGGCCCAGAAAGTAGGCCAGCCCGTCGCGATCGAAGCGTGCGAGATCGCCGGTGCGGTAGATGCGCTGCTCGCCTCGCCCGGGCCTGGGATCGGGCCGGAAGGCTTCGCTGGTCCTGCGCTCGTCGCGCCAGTAGCCGGGGCTGATCCCCGCCCCGGCTATGTAGAGCTCGCCGATCTCGCCCGGGGGAACCGGATTGCATTCGCCATCGAGCACCAGCAGCTCCTCGCCCGCGCAGGCGGTGCCGATCGGAATCGGGGCGGTTTCATCCCGCGGTATTTCCTCAACCGTGTAGAAGCTGCTCGCGATCGTCGCCTCGGTGGGACCGTAGAGGTTGGTGAAGCTGGCTTGCGCGATCCGCTTCATCCAGTCGATCAGGATCGCCGTGGGAAGCACCTCGCCACACCACAGCACCCGCTTGAGCGAGGGAAACCCGCGCTCGGGCACGGCTCCGAACTTGGCCATGTAGGTCATCGTCGAGGGCACCGAGAACCACTGGGTCAGCTGGTTTGAGCTGATGAACTCGCCCAGTTGTCCTGGCAGCAAGGTCGACGGGGGAACCGGGAACAGCGTCGCGCCGGCGCTGAACGTGGCGTAGATGTCGAAGGTGGACAGATCGAAGTGAAGCGGCGGGTGACCGGAGATCCGGTCCCCCGGCTCGGTCCCGAAGTACTCGACCGCCCATTCGACGAACGCGCGGACGTTGGCGTGTATGATTGCGACGCCCTTGGGGTCACCCGTCGATCCAGAGGTGAACAGCAAGTGCGCGATCTCCTGCGGGTCGCCGGTCCGGGGGGCTCGCTCACCAGGCTGGGAATCCCAATCGGCCGCATCGAACGCGACCGGGAAGCCGGGGCCTTCGCCCGGAAAGCGCTCGAGCGCGCCGACGGGCAGGCCCGGCGCGAGCACCTCGGAGGCCAGTAGCTCCCCGACGAGCGACATCGCGGCGCCCATCGTCAGCACCACCGCCGGGTCCGCGGAGCGGACGATGCGGGCGATCCGCGCAGTGGGGCTGGCGACGTCGATCGGGACGTAGGTGCAGCGCGCCTTGAGCGCCGCCAGCATTCCGACGATCGCCTGCGGGGATTTTTCGGTGCACAGGCAGACCCGATCCCCAGGCCGGCAGCCGGCCTCCACCAGCAGATGCGCGAGCTGGTTGCTGAGCCGCTCCAGCTCACCGTAGGTGAGCCGCCGCTCCCCCATCACCAGCGCCACGGCATCCGCTCGACGCTCGGCTTGAGCGGTGACGTAGTCCTGGAGCAGTCCGCTCAAGGCCGGCTCGGTGACTCGATTCTGCGCAGGGTGGTGCCCACGTGGTGAAGGTCTTCCTGGGCGGCCGGGATGTCGAGGATGAACGTCCGGAAGCCCAGCTCCACGTACCGCGCGAGCTCTTCGGCGACGCCGCCATAGTCGCCTACCAGGTAAGGGCAGAACGTCTTGTAGTTGTTGAAC
>JAFAZB010000061.1 GCA_019240015.1 Solirubrobacterales bacterium | reverse complement strand
CCGCGGTGGTCTCCGCCGTGCGCGGCGCCTCGGCGATCGTTCGCGGCGCGGAGCCGATCTACCGGCCGGCGGCATTCGGCCCGTTCACCACCAGCGCGGAGAACGTGATCCTGCTGGGGGTGCTCGCGCTCACCTTGCTTGCGCTGGTGGGGTGCCTTCGCCGCTTGCCGCTGGAGTACGGCTGCTTGGCGGCGCTCGCGCTGGCGGTCTCGCTGTCGAGCCCAGTGATCGGCGAGCCGTTGGCCGCGTTCGACCGCTATGCGCTGACGATCTTCCCGCTCTGGATGGCGGCCGGTGCCTGGATCGCCGAGCGCCGTCTGACCCGGCCCGCGGTGCTCGTCGGCGGCGTCCTGCTCGCGTTCTACGCGTTCTGGTTCTCGAGCTGGTCGTTCATCGCTTGAGCGGGTAGCGGCCGCTCCGCCGGTCGGTCAGCGTCCGCGGCCGCGAGGCGCTGGGCGAGGCGACCGTGACGGCGCCCGGTGTCCGGCGTCCGTGCAGCCCGCGCCACCACCTGCGCTAGCCCGACGATCACGGTCGCCCGGGTCGAGCGGGTGAGCGCCGTGTAGAGCATCTCGCGCCGGAGAAAGAACGCCCCGGCCGCTGGATGGGCGACGATCACCGCGACCGGCAGCTCGATCCCCTGGCCCCTGTGCACCGAGCAGGCATACGCCAGCCGCAGGCGATCGGACTCCTCGGGCGGCAGACGGAAGATCGTCTCCTCGGTGCCGAGGATCAGGGCGGGGTCGTCGCCGTTCTCGCGGTGCTCGCCGGTCGTGCCACCGACCTCGTCGATCAGCCGCAGCAGCGTCCCGTTCATCAATCCCAGCTCGTGGAGGTTGCGCCCGGTCATCATCAGCTTGTCCCCGATCCGCAGGCGAGCCCCCCGGACCGGTTGCCCGTCCGGATTGAGCGCCTCCCGCAGCGCCTCGTTCAGCGCGTCGATGCCGAGCTCGCCCCGATACACGGGTGCGAATACCTGGATGTCGCGAACCGGGTCTAGCTGATAGTGCTCGGGCAGCCGCTGGCTGACCAGCGACACGACCTCTCGGAGCGCGGCCCGGGGATTCGCGCGCTCGATCATGAACAGGTCGCGGCGCATCTCGGCTGCCGGCGTGAAGTCAGGCACTTGCCCGCGCCGGATCGCATGCGCGCCTTGAACGATCATGCTTCGCGCCGCTTGGCGGAAGATGTGGGTGAGGCGCACGGCCGGCACCTCGCCCGAGGCGACGAGCTCGGCGAACGGTTTGCCGGCCCCCACCGGCGCGAGCTGATCGGCGTCGCCGACCAGCACCACATGCGTGTCGTCGCTGACTGCACGTAACAGCGTCACCAGCAGCTCCAGGTTCGCCATCGACGTCTCGTCGACGATCAGCAGATCGCAGGACAGCGGATCCTGCTCGTCGTGGGTGGGACCCTCGCCGGGCACCCATCCGAGCGCAGAGTGCACGGTCCGGGCCCGCACGCCGCTCGCCTCGCTCATCCTGATCGCCGCCCTGCCGGTCGGCGCGACCAGCAGCACGCGAGCGCCCTGGGCCGCGGCGAGCGCGGCGATCGTCTTGATCGAGGCCGTCTTGCCGGTTCCGGGCCCGCCGGTGATCAACGACAGGCGGCGGCGGAACGCTCCCATCACTCCGCTCAGCTGCTCCTCGGTCAACTCGGCGCTTCCCGCGGCCCGGGCTGCCTGCTCGCCCGGCTCGCGCAGCCGCTTGCCGGGGGCCCCGCCCGCCAGCGCCCGCACGCGCTCGGCGAGCTCGGCCTCGAGCGCCGCGGTCGCGGGTCGGTAGATCCAGGCTCCTTCGCGGATCACATCGCCGGCCTGCGCCAGCTCCTCGACGACGCTTTCGGAGACCTCCTCGCCGAGCAACTCGCGCAGCGCCGCGAGCAACTCCGGCAGCGGCATGCAGGTGCTGCCCCCGCGCTCACCCTCGGACAGCGCGTGCAGCACCGCGGCGCGGACGCGATCGGGGCCGCTGCTCGACGCACCGATGGACCTCGCGATCCGATCGGCGATCAGGAATCCGACCCCGAACACACTGGTCAACTCGTACGGACGCTCGTGCACGACTCGGTGGGCGCTGGGCCCGTAGTGCTCGTGGATCCTTCCCACCAAGTACGCCAGCCCGTGCGGCGCCAGCAGCAGATGCAGCTGGCGGGTGACCCGCAGCGCGTGCCAGGAGCTTGCCGCTTCCCGCGCGCGCAGCCGCCCCAGCCCCACCCCGGCAAACGCGGCCTGTGGGTCGCCATCGACCGCCGCTAACACCGCAGCCGCCCCGTGGCGCTCGAGCAGCGCCGCCGCCCGCTTGGTCCCGATGTGCTTGACGCGGCACAGGTACGCGATCAGCGCCTCCTCATCCTGCGGCGGCAGCGGTCGCGCTTCGGCAACCTTCACCTGCGGCCCGTAGCGGCTGTCGGTGACCCACGTCCCCAGGACGCGCGCCCGTTCCCGCGCCTCCAAGTGGACCAGCGGCCCGACCAGGACGACCGGAGTCCCATCGTCGCCGGCCGCGTCGAGGACCGCCCAGCCGGTCGCCTCGCTCACGTATCGCGTCCGTCTTACGGTGACCTCGGCGTCGTAAGCGCTCACGGCTCGGACGTTAGTCCCCCGGCCGACGGCATCGGGTCGGCGTCAGAGAGATGTGACGAAGTTGGGCTGAGGGAGACGCGGGGCGGGGGCGGTCGCGTCCCCGCGCCCCGCAGCACAGCCCTAGGACGACGAGGTCTCGCTGCTCCCGCTCACCGTTCCGCCTGCGCCGCGCATGCCCGACACCCGTCCGGAGCTCGCCGAGACCTCACTGGTGCACGGGCCCGAGCCGCACAGCACCCGTCCGTGGGTCAGGATGCGCTGGGTCGAAGTGCCCTGCGCGGTCGTGAGCTCGGCCGCGGCCGGCTCCATGCTCCCCGGCCACCACGCGCTGAACCATCCGTTGGCTGAGCTGGCCTTGACGCGGGTTCCGTCCGCCCGCACGAGCGTGGTGGAGCTCACGCCCGACCCTGTGTGGCCCTCGATCAGGGTGTAGGCACTCCCGTCGCGGATCGTGTAGTGCAGGCTCGTCAGGACGACCTTGCCCACCGGGGCGCTGCTCGCATCCGACCTGGCGCTGCCCGAGATCGAGGTGAACGACGGCCCCGAGATACAGGAGTTGTTGCTGTCGTGGCCGGCGAAGATCACGAACGTGAACGGGCCACGCGTATCAGTGAGCACCGCCTGGGTGCTCGCGCCGTCGAACGGGATCACGCTGTGCTCCAGGCGCGCCTTGCAGGCCGCCTCCGCGGCGAGCGTCTGCGCGGCAGACCCCACCGTCGGCGTTGGCGTCCAGCCCGCGAACGCGCTCGAGGCACCCGCGCCCAGCCCGACCAACGCCACCACCGCCGCGGCCGCCCCTCCGCTTCCGGCGAATGCGCCGAGCGCGACGGGCTTCTTGATCCGCCCGGTCCTCGGCCTGTAGTCGATCCGGGATAGCCGGTCGCTTGCGTGTGCCGGCACATCTGCGGCGCGGCGGGCGAGCAGCTCGCGCAGCTCGGCTTCCAGTTGCTGGGTCATCGGCATGCGCTCCTTGGTGTGCTTAGCGTTTCGGCGTGCTCGGGGGCGGTCGAGGTCATGCTCTGCTCCAGTCGAGCCAGCCCGCGCGAGGCGGTGCTCTTCACGGTCCCCAACGAGCAGCCCAGGATCGAAGCGACCTCCGCCTCGGGCAGATCGACGAAGTAGCGCAAGACCAGCACCGCCCGCTGGCGCGGCGGCAGCTTGGCCAGCGCGCCCTCCAGCTCTGAACGCGCGTCGATTCGTCCGAACGCACGGCCGGACGCCTCGTCGATTGGGTCATCGACGCTGTCAGCTGAGAGTTCCCGCCGCTGCCGTCCTCGCCGCTCGCTTGACTCGAGCGCCAGGTTGACCAGCACCCGGCGGGCGTACGCCAGCGGGTGATCCATCTTGCGGACGCGCGCCCAGCGTCTGGCCACGCGGACCAGCGTCTCCTGGACGAGGTCCTCAGCCTCCGCAAGATCCCAGACCACCAGGTATCCGGTGCGCAGCAGCTGCCCGGTGCAGCGGACAACGAACTGCTCGAACTCGGCACGGCCATGGTCTTCTCGCAGGCGCTCGATCATCGACTACGTAAACCCCTGCGGCGAAGAAAAGGTTGACGTGTCCGCGGGGCTGGGGCGCCCGGCCGGCGCGCCATCCGCCCCCTATCGCCCCTCCGCGCGCCGGACCGCCGCAGCGATACCTTCGCTGCCCACCAGCGCTCCGAACCCTCCCACCAGCGGCCGCACCGCGGCCACCCCGAACCTTCCCTGCGTCCCGAGCGGCTGCACGCGGGTCTCCGAGACGAGCACGGCGGGCCGGCGAGCTCCGGGCTCGACCCAATTCGCGAATAGGACACGCGCGGTGCCCGGGGTCGCCCAGTCGCGGTACTCGTCTGGCCCCCCGAGTCGTGGATAGTCGCGCCGCAGCGTCCAGATCTTGCCCACCAGGCCCGAGACCAGCGCGCCATCGCCATCTTCGAGCACCAGGAAGGGCGGCTCGCGGAACATCTGGTCGAAAGGCGCCTGGGGCGGGATTCCGGGGATCCGCCAGCGGACCAGTCGGCCCAGCAGACCGGTGTCCGCGAGGCGGACCGAGCGGGCTGCTTCCCACAGCCGCTCTGGATCGGCGCTGCTCTCGCGTCGGTGATGCACCCGCAGGCTGGGCCGAGCCAGCCAGTCGTCGAGGTCCGGCCTCACGGCGCCGTTTCTAGCGCAGCTTGAGCGATCATTGACCCGTGATCGCGCACCTGCTGGCGCCAGTCGTGCCCGCCGCCGCGCGGGCGCTCGCGATTCCACGGACGCTTCCCGGCGGCGCCGGCGTGGCGCTGACGTTCGACGACGGTCCACACCCCGAAGGCACGCCTGCGGTGCTCGAGCTGCTGGCCGAGCGCGGGCTGCGCGCGACCTTCTTCGTGATCGGAGAGCAGGTGCAGCGCCGGCCGTCGCTGGCGGCGGAGATCGTGGCCGCTGGCCACGTGCTCGCGCTGCATGGATACAGGCACCGGCTACAGCTTCGTCTCGGCTCCTCGCAGGTGCAGGACGACCTCGCCCGCGGGTCGGCGGCGATCGAGGATGCCGCCGGAGCGAGTCCGCGCTGGCATCGCCCTCCGTATGGGCTCTACAGCCCCGCCGGCCTGCGCGCGGTGCGCGCCGCCGGCATGAAGCCGCTTCTCTGGTCTCGCTGGGGCAAGGACTGGCGCCGGTTCACGACCCCGCAGAAGATCGCCAGCCGGGCGGCGTCATCGCTCGCGCCGGGCGATGTGATCCTGCTCCACGACGCCGACTTCTACAGCGCCCGCGGCTCCCACCGACTGACCGTGCAGGCTCTTTCGTTGATCGTCGAGCAGCTGAAAGCCCGCAGACTCGCTACCGTCTTACCTGTCTGACAGGCTTGCCAGGGCCTACGCCTGATGGCAGGATGGCAGCTACAGCGCGGGGTTCCCGTCGCCGGCCGGTGACGAAGATGAGAGTTCCGCAGGCGGCTGCCGCTCCAGAACATGACTTCCGCTTCCACCTCCGCTGATCAAGAAAGCGAGACGCCGGCTTTTGCGCGGTTTGCGATCGGCTTTGACCATCGCGACCGCGCGCGCCTGCATGCCCTGATCGACGAGGTCCTGGACTCGGAGCGGTGGTCGGAAGGGCCGATGGTGCAGCGCTTCGAGTCGGCATGGGAGGCCTACCACGACCTCCCGGCCGTGTCGCTCTCGAGCTGGGCAGGCGGCGCGCTGGCAGCGCTGCACTTCGCCGGCGTGCAGGGTGCGACCGTGCTGTGCCCGTCTAACACGTTCATGGCCACCCCACTCGCGGCCGTCCGAGCGGGCGCCGAGGTCCAGTTCGTCGATTGCAACCGCGAGGACCTGTGCATGTCGTTCTCGGACTTTCAGGCCAAAGCCGAGCGGCATCGGCCGCGGGCGGCATTCCTGGTCCACATCGGTGGCCACCTCGCGTTCGAGACCGAGCAGATCGCCGCCTATTGTCGCGAGCACGGGATCTTCTTGATCGAGGACTGTGCCCACGCGCACGGCGCGAGCTGGAACGGACGCAAGGGCGGTAGCTACGGCGACGTCGGCGTCTACTCGCTTTACGCCACCAAGACCATCTCGACTGGCGAGGGAGGCGTAGTGGTCTCCAGCCGCCCCGATGTGATCGAGCACGTGCGCGCGTTTCGCAACTACGGCAAGCCGTCATACGAGGTCGCCGGCCTCAATTTCCGCATGACCGACCTGACCGCGGCGCTGGGTCTGGTCCAGATCGAGCGTCTCGACGAGATCGTCGCGTGGAAGAACCAGGTCGCCCGAGCCGAGCTGGATCCCGTCTACCCGAGCCGCCTCGAGCTGCCTGAGGGCATGGTCTCCGGGCTCTACAAGTACATCGTGTTCGACTGGCTGGATCGCTCGACCGGCCGCGTCTACGATGAGCCGTGCCACCGGATCATGGGCCACCAGCTCGAGCTACCCAACAGCGACTGGGTCGCCCGAAACCATTCCTGCGTTCCGCTGTATTACCAACCAGCTACTCGGATGGTCCAGGCCGAGGCGACACTAGGCGCATGAGAGTTCTCGTCACAGGCGGTTCGGGCTTCATCGGCTCGCACGTGGTGGACAAGCTGCGCGCGCGCGGTTACGAGCCCGTGATCTACGACCTCCGCCCCTCCCCGTGGCATGAACCGGGGACGGTTGACACCGTGCTCGGCTCGATCACCGACCGAGAGGCGCTGGAGCGAGCGCTGCACAGCTGCGACGCGGTCGCTCACCTCGCCGCCGTCGCCGACGTCAACGACGTCCATGCCGAGCCCGAGGACGCCGAGCGGGTCAACGCCCGCGGCACGGTGACGGTGCTGGAGGCGGCACGCCGTGCCGGCGTCAAGCGGATCGTGTACGCGAGCACGATCTGGGTCTACTCCGACTGCGAGAGCCAGGAGGTCGACGAAGACACCCTGCTGCCCGCCCCCAGCCACCTGTACACCAGCACCAAGCTCGCCGGTGAGCTGTACTGCAAGGCCTATCAGGAGCTGTACGGGATCGACTACACGATCCTCCGATTCGGGATCCCATACGGTCCCCGCGCGCGCGAGGCGGCGGTTGTTCCCGCGTTCGTCAACAAGGCGCTGCGCGGCGAGCCGTTGACGCTCGCCGGAGACGGCAGCCAGTCGCGCCGGTTCGTGTACGTGGAGGATCTAGCGGACGGCGTGGCGCTGGCGCTGGGCGGCGTCGCCACCAACCGCGTGTACAACCTCGCGAGCGACGAGAACGTGACCATCAAGCAGATCGCCGAGACGGTCAAGGGCCTGATCGGCGATGTGGAGATCGTCCACACTCCCGCGCGCCCCGGCGATTTCGGCGGCAAGATCGTGTGCAGCGAGCGAGCTAAGCGGGAGCTGGGCTGGACCGCCGCCACGCCATTCTCCGAAGGCGTGCGCCGCTACGTGGAGTGGCGCCGCGAGCAGGCCGCCGCTGCCGGCGAGCTCCAGGCAGCCGCCGTGATCCCGGCCGGAGAGCCCGACGCCGAGGCCAAGCCACGCCAGGTCCTGATCATCTCCGCCGACATCGGCGAGGGTCACGACCTGCCGGCACGCGCGGTCGCCCGGGAGTTCAAGGACGAGGACCCGGATGCCCAGGTCTCGATCGTCAACGGCCTGCCGGCGATGGGTCCCGTACTGACCAAGGTGCTGCGGGAGAACTCCGCGTTCATGTTCCAGTGGCTGCCGTGGCTGTTCGACCTCCAATACATGCTGTTCATGTACTTCCCGCCGACTCGATGGCTGGCGAAGCGACTGCTGACGGCGCTTGGGCGACGGGGGTTGATGCGACTGATCCGCGCACACGATCCCGACCTGATCGTCTCCACCTATCCGGGGGTGACCGCGGTCCTCGGAGAGCTGCGCCACAGAGGGCGGCTCGACGTGCCTTGCTACTCGTCGATCACCGACCTCGCCGGGCTTCGCTTCTGGGCGCATCCCGGGATCGATCTGCACTTCGTGACCCATCCGGAGTCGATCGAGGAGGTGGAGCGCATCTCTGGGCCGGGCAGCGTCAGGTGGGCCAAGCCGCCTACCTCGCCGGCGTTCTTGGCGGCACGCTCGCGCGCCGACGCTCGCCGCGCGCTGGGGCTGCCGGCCGATGCCACCGTGATCGCGGTCTCCGGGGGCGGCTGGGGGGTGGGAGATCTAGCCGGGGCCACGCGGGCAGCGCTCGCCGTTCCCGACGCCATCGTCCTCTGTCTGTGCGGCCGCAACGACAAGCTGCGGGCCAAGGTCGCGAAGCGCTTCGGGTCCGAGCCTCGCCTGCGCCTGATGGGATTCACGGATCGGATGGGCGATGTGCTCGCCGCCGCCGACGCGCTCGTGCACTCGAGCGCGGGCCTGACCGTCCTCGAGGCGATCATCCGAGGTTGCCCGGTCGTCTCCTACGGCTTTGGGGTGGGCCACGTGCGGGCCTCGAACGCGGCGCTCGAGCGCTTCGGGCTGGCGCAGGTCGCGCGCGCCGAGCGCGACCTCGGGCCGGCGATCGAGCGCGCGCTCGCCCAGCGTCTCGAGCCCGACGGGTCCTTTGCGCGGCGGCCCTCGACTGCCTCGTTGATCCTGGCCGACGAGCGTCGCGCGCGTCAGCTCCCCGCGTGGCGCCTGCGCACCGCGCGGGCCGCGACCACGCTCGCCGCGACGATCGTGCTGGCCAGCTGGACGCTCACCACCGGCGCCTCCTACAAGCTGGTCTCCCACTTCGTGCACATGCGCCCCGTGACCGCCGTCCCGACCTCTCGGCCCGAGGTGGGGGTGCTGGTCGAGGCCCCCGCTCAGGCGATCCCCACGCTCGCCGATGCGCTCTCCGCGCAGGGCATCCACGTCTCGTTCGCACTCGACAAGTCATCCTCGCCGGTGGCGCCCCGCGTGTTCAGCTACGGCGATCAATGTGTGCCTCGGCTTGGCAAGGGGGGGCTGGTGAGATGGCTGGGGACCTCGGGTCAGCTCCGGCGACTCGTCAGCTCGATGGGCTTCCGGCATCACTTCATCTATGTCTCGAGTGGTCCCAGCGTCGGGCAATGGTGGCTGGCGCACGGCGCCGGCGGGCGCCTGGTGGCAGGCGCCGTCAAGCTCGATGACCGGGGAGACCAGCCCGGCCCGCTCCGCGCCGGCGAGGTGGTCGAGCTGAGCTGGACAAGCCGCAGCGAGGTCCAGGGACTGCTCGGCAGGCTCGTTCGCGAGCTCCGCGACGACCACCTGGCTGCGGTGCCGGTAGGCCGGCTGCTGCGCGACGCTGGCCAGCCGGTTTAGCGCCCGGCTCTCACGCTCGCCCTCAGCGACATCCGTGCCGCCGCCGAGCGTTTGAGCGGCGTCGCCCACCGCACGCCGGTGATCACCTCGCGCCTGCTCGACGAGCAGCTGGGCTCGCGGGTGCTGCTCAAGGCAGAGGGCTTTCAACGGGCAGGCGCATTCAAGTTCCGGGGTGCCTACAACGCGCTCTCCTCGCTTAGCCCCTCAGCACGCTCGCGCGGCGTGTGCGCCGTCTCCTCGGGGAATCATGCCCAGGGAGTGGCGCTCGCCGCGAGCATGTGGAACACGCGCGCGGCGATCCTGATGCCGCGCGATGCCCCGGCGGGAAAGCGCGCCGCCGCCGAGGGCTACGGGGCTGAGGTGATCACATTCGATCGCTATCGCGACGACCGGGAGCAGCTGGTCGAGCGGCTCGCCGCGGAGCGCCACCTGGAGCTCGTGCACCCCTACGACGACTACCGGGTGATGGCGGGTGCGGGGACCACCGCGCTGGAGTTGCTCGAGGACGTCGGCGAGCTCGAGCTGCTGATCGTGCCGGTAGGCGGGGGAGGGCTGATCGCTGGATCAGCCACAGCGGCCAAGGCGCTGGCGCCGGGGCTGCGCGTAATCGGCGTCGAGCCCCAGGCCAGCGACGACGTGACCCGCTCCAAGGCGTCCGGCCGCCGGGAGCGGGTTCAGGTCGGCCAGACGATCGCCGACGGCCAACAGCTCTCCACTCCTGGGGAGCTCACCTGGCCGATCATCGCCGCGCTGGTGGACGAGGTGGTCACGGTCAGCGATCAGGAGATCGTGGCCGCGATGCGGCTGCTGTTCGAGCGCTGCAAGCTGATCGCCGAGCCGAGCGGAGCCTGCGCGCTGGCCGCGCTGCTCGGCGGCAAGGTCTCAGCGCCGGGGCAGCGCGTTGGAGTGGTGCTCTCAGGCGCGAACGTCGATGCCGCCCGCTTCGCGGCGCTGGTCTCGGAGCGATGAAGCCGTCTCGGCTACCAGTGCACGCCACGCGTGGCGCGCACGAATGCCCGCTGCTCCGCGGTCTCCCGATC
>JAFAZB010000044.1 GCA_019240015.1 Solirubrobacterales bacterium | reverse complement strand
AACAGCAGCACGTCCTGGCCCTCCTGGTCGCGGAAGTACTCCGCCATCGTCAGGCCCGAGAGCGCCACCCGCATGCGCGCCCCCGGGGGCTCGTTCATCTGCCCGAACACCAGCGTGGTCTTCTCGAGCACGCCCGATTCCTTCATCTCGAGCCACAGGTCGTTGCCCTCGCGCGAGCGCTCGCCCACGCCGCAGAACGCCGACAGGCCGCCGTGCTCCTGGGCCAGGTTGTGGATCAGCTCCTGGATGATCACGGTCTTGCCGACGCCGGCGCCACCGAACAGCCCGACCTTGCCGCCCTTCGCGTACGGGGCCAGCAGGTCGATCACCTTGATCCCGGTCTCGAACATCTCGGTCGTCGGCGTCAGCGCCTCGACGGTCGGCGCTTCACGGTGGATCGGCCACCGCTCGGCGTCCTCCTCGATCGGATCACCCTGGTCGATCGGCTCGCCGAGCAGGTTGAAGATCCGGCCCAGCGTGGCGTTGCCAACCGGCACCGTGATCGGCGCCCCGGTGTCGATCACCTCGGCCCCGCGCGCGAGGCCGTCGGTCGTGTCCATCGCCACCGCCCGCACCCGATCGTCGCCCAGATGCTGCTGCACTTCGCACACCAGCCATTCGTTCGCCGAGGCCGCGACGTCCTCGTCCTCCTCCGCCCGCGCGGCCTCGGGCCGGCGGACCGTGATCGCGTGGTTGATCTCGGGCAGCTTGTCGGGGAACACCGCCTCGATCACGACGCCCTGGATCTCCTCGATCCGGCCGACGTTCCTGGTCTCCGCTTCCGTTTCGGTGGTGGCTGACATGCTTCTCCAGTTCTAGTTAGCTGAGCCCCTCGGCCCCGGCGACCACTTCCATGATCTCCTGGGTGATCTCCGCCTGGCGGGCCCGGTTCATCTCGAGCGTAAGGTCCTCGATCAACTCGCCGGCGTTCTCGGAGGCGTTCCGCATCGCGGTCATACGCGCGCCGTGCTCAGAGGCGGTCGACTCGAGCAGCGCGCGGTAGACGGAGATCTCGACGTAATCGGGCACCAGGCGCTTGAGGATCTCCTCTGGATCGGGCTCGTACTCAACCAGCGGTCCCGGCCCGGAGCGCTCCGCCGAGTCCTCCTGCTGCTCGTCCGAGTCGGACTCGTCCTCCTCGAGGATCGTGGCCCGCTGGAGCGGGAGCAGCGTCTCACGCCTGACTACCTGGGACATCGGCGAGATGTAGCCGTTGTAGAAGATCTCGACCTGATCGACGTCGCCGTCGGTGTAGGCAGCCATCAGGCGCTCGGCGATCCGGCGGGCGTCGGCGTACGAAGGCCGGTCGGAGAACCCGGTGAAGCTCTCCGCCGGCTCCATTCCCCGGAACGTCAGCGAGGACGCTGGGCGCCGCCCCGCGGCGTAGTACACGGGGTCGCGACCCTCGCCGCTGTGCTCCCGGCCGGCCGCCACGCCCGCCCTGACGATCTGCGAGTTGAACGCCCCCGCCAGCCCGCGGTCCCCGGCGACCACCAGCAGGCCCACGGTGCTCGTCTGCTCGTGCTCGGAGAGGATCGGCAGGCGGGGGACATCGCCGGCCGCCTCCGCGGCTTGGCGGGTCATCCGGCGGATCGCTCGCGCGTATGGTCGCAGCGCCTCGATCCGCTGCTCGGCCCGGCGCAACCTCGCGGCGGCCACCATCTCCATCGCCCGGGTGATCTTCTGGATGTTCTTGACCGCCGAGATGCGGGTGCGAACATCGCGCTGGGAGGTTGGCATCTCGGACCGAAGCAGTGGCTAGGCCGGAACTGCCTCTTCCTCCTCCTGCTCCTTCTCCTCCTCCTTGCGCTCCTCGCCGTCTTGCGCTTCGGGCTGGCCGCCGTCCTGTTGCTGCTCCTCTCCCCGAGCGGGTGGCTCCTCCTGCTCTTCCTCGTCCTCGAGCGGATGTCCCTCCTCGTCGAGATCAAAGCCGAAGTCCTCGGCAAAGCGCTCGACGGCGTCGCCGATCTGCGACTCGGTCTCCTCGCTCCAGTCCCCATCGGCGATCTGCTTCAGCAGCTCCGGCTCGTTGCCTTTGACCGAGTCGGTCAGGTCGGCCAGGAACGAGGCGACCTTCTCGGTCTTGATCCGGTCCAGGTAGCCGTTGGTGGCGGCGTAGATCTGCACCACCTGGTCCTCGACCGGCATCGGATGGCGCTCGGCTTGGTTGAGCGTCTTGACCAGCCGCTCGCCGCGCGCGAGCGTCCGCTGGGTCTCGGGGTCGAGCTCTGAGCCGAACTGCGAGAACGCCTCGAGCTCGCGGTACTGGGAGAGCTCCAGCTTCAGGCGACCCGCCACCTTGCGCATCGGGTTGATCTGCGCGTTGCCGCCAACTCGGGAGACCGAGATCCCGACGTTGATCGCCGGGCGCACGCCCGAGTAGAACAGCTTCGGCTCGAGGAAGATCTGACCGTCGGTGATCGAGATCACGTTGGTGGGGATGTAGGCCGACACGTCGCCGGCCTGGGTCTCGATGATCGGCAGCGCGGTCAGCGAGCCCCCGTCGAGCTCGTCGCTGAGCTTCACCGCGCGCTCGAGCAGCCGGGAGTGCAGGTAGAAC
>JAFAZB010000027.1 GCA_019240015.1 Solirubrobacterales bacterium | reverse complement strand
CGGCGAGCTGATCGCGGGCGGCCGCGGCTGGCGCTTCCAGCACGTCCAGGTGGGCAACCCGCAATGCGCGATCCTGCTCTCCGGCCAGCATGAGCTCGATCAGCTGGATCTGGGAGCGGTGGGCCCGGAGATCGAAGCCCACGACCTATTTCCGAACCGCACCAACGTGTCCTGGTACGTGGCCCTGGGCCCCGGCCGGATCCGAGCGCGAATCTTCGAGCGTGGCGTGGGGGAGACGTCCGCGAGCGGCACGGGCGCCGTCGGCGCCGCCGTCGCCCACGTGCTGCAAGGCGGGACCTCGCCGGTCACCGTTGAGCTCGACGGTGGCGAGCTCGAGGTGGAAGTGGGCGAGGACCTACACATCACGCTGAGCGGCTGGGCGGTCCCAGTGTTCCGGGGGGCGCTGGCCGATGAGCTCGTGGAGGAGCTCCGTGCGAGCCAGTAAGCGGCTGGAGCTGATTCCGCCCTACCTGTTCGCTCAGCTCGAGCAGAAGATCGCCGCCAAGCGAGCGGCGGGCGTCGACGTGATCAGCCTCGGGATCGGCGACCCCGACATGCCCACCTACGAGCCGATCGTGGCCGCCGCTCAGCGGGCGGTGGCCGATCCGAGCACCCACACCTACCCGAGCAACCGCGGACGGGTTGAGTTCCGCCGCGCGGTCGCCGACTTCTATCGGCGGCGGTTCGGCGTCACACTCGATCCGGACACCGAGGTGATGGCGGCAATCGGGGCGAAGGAATGCATCTTCAACCTCAGTCTGGCGTTTCTCGATCCGGGCGACGTCGCTTTAGCGGCTGATCCCGGCTATCCGGTGTACACCGGCGGCCCGACCTTGGCCGGCGCCGAACCGCTGCTGATGCCGCTGATCCCGGAACGCGGGTTCGTCCCCGACCTGCGCGCGATTCCGAGCTCGCAGCTGGAGCGTGCCCGGCTGATGTTCATCAACTACCCCAACAACCCCACCGGCGCGGTGGCCCCGGACGGACTGTTCGAGGAGGTTGTCGAGCTCGCCGCCCGCGCCGGGCTCCTGGTCGTGCACGACAACGCGTACAGCGAAACCACCTACGACGGGTACGTCGCCCCCTCATTCCTCGCGACCCCCGGCGCCAAGGAGGTTGGGGTCGAGGTGTTCTCGCTCTCCAAGGGCTACAACATGACCGGCTGGCGATGCGCGGCGATCGTGGGCAACGCGGACGCAATCGAGCACTACTGGCGCTTGAAGTCCAACATCGACTCGGGGCTGTTCGAAGCCGTGCAGCTGGCCGGCGCGACGGCCCTCGGGCCCGAGCTCGACGAACACGTGCGGTCGATGAACGCGATCTATCAGCGCCGCCGCGATCTGGTCTGCTCGGCGCTCCAGCAGGCCGGGGTGTCGGTCTCCAAGCCCAAAGGTACGATCTACGTGTGGGCGCCGGTGCCGGAAAGGTTCGAGTCCGCGGTCGCCTACTGCGACTACGTGCTGGAGCACGCGGCGGTCGTGATCTCGCCGGGTGACGCCTACGGGGCGAGCGGCGAAGGCTTCTTCCGGATCTCGCTGACCACGCCCGACGACCGCCTGAGCGAGGCGGTGGCACGGCTCCGCGAGCTGTGAGCAGGCGTCGCGGAGCACTCGCGGCGCTTGCGGCGCTGATCGTCGCCACGGGCCTCAGCGCGTGCGGGTCATTCGACTCCAAAGCCTCGGGCGAGCGTCTGATCCGGGACTACGTCAAGAAGTACGGACGCGGCACGATCACCCTCACCTCGGTCGGGTGTCCCTCCGGCGTGGCCCAGCGGGTCGGCGGGTCCTATGACTGCAAGGTCTCGTTGCGCAACTCGAGCAGCGGAGCCACCGGCTCCGGGACGATCACGATTCACATGGTCGCCGGCAACAAGGTCGAGATAACGGGTCCCCAGGACATCCGCGTGCAGTAGCGCAGGGCCAGCGGGGCCGGGGCCCCGGCTACCATCAGCGGCATACCCCGCGACGACAACGAGTTGCTCAACGGCTCCGGTCCGGAGCTCGACGGACACCGGCCCCGCGGTCGTGCCCGCCAGCGCGCTTATCTGGTCGCCGCGGCCCGCGAGGGCGATCAGGTGCAATTCGGCGAGCTGCGGGAGCTGTTGCGCACGGCCGGGGTCGCGGGCGTCGGCGAGCTGGTGCAGCGCCGGGAGCACCCCCATCCGAACAGCTACCTCGGTCCCGGCAAGCTCGAGCAGCTGAAAAACTCGCTGGGGGAGGCAGACGCGAACCTCGTCGCCTGCGACGACGAGCTCTCGCCACGGCAGGAGCGCAACCTCGAGTCCGCGCTCGGCGTGCCGGTGATCGACCGGACCGCGGTCATCCTCGACATCTTCGCGTCCCACGCCCACACCGCTGAGGGCAAGCTCCAAGTCGAGCTCGCCCAGCTCGAGTACAACCTGGCGCGCATGCGCGGGCTTTGGTCACACCTGGAGCGGCTCGGGGGAGGGATCGGGACCCGCGGTCCGGGGGAGACGCAGATCGAGACCGACCGCCGGCTGGCTCGGGATCGGATCGCGGCGCTCAAGCGCCGGCTGGACCGCGTGCACTCGAACCGCTCGGTGATGCGCGCGGAGCGCGAGCGCGCCCACCTGCCACAGGTCGCGCTCGCCGGCTACACGAACGCCGGCAAGTCAACGCTGCTGAACGCGCTGACCGGCGCCGCCGTGCCGGTCGGCGACCGCCTATTCCACACGCTCGACCCGACCACGCGGGTGCTCCGCACCGGGGGGCGGGACTATTTGCTGACCGACACGGTGGGGTTCATCCGCAAGCTTCCCCACCAGCTGGTTGACGCGTTCGGCGCGACGCTCGAGGAGACCCGGCTGGCGGACCTGATCCTGCACGTCGCGGATGCTTCGGTGCCCGAGGATCAGCTGGCCACGATGACCGCGGCGGTCGAGGACACGCTGCTTGAGATCGGAGCGGTCGACGCGCCGCGCGTGCTCGTGCTCGCCAAGGCCGACCAGCTCGGCGAGCAGCGCCGGTCCGAGCTCGTGCGGCGCCGTCCCGATGCGGTGCTCGTCTCGGCGCACACCGGAGAAGGACTCGACGTTCTATGCGATCGGATCCAGGCGGAGTTCGCGCGTACGCTGAGGCGAGTGGAGTTGCTGGTTCCATACGGCGACGGGGGCCGGTTGGCCGAGTTGCACGCGCTCGCCGGCGACCTCGAGCGCGAGGACACGGCTGACGGAGTGCGGGTACGGGCGCGCGTGCCCGCGAGCCTCGTCCATCGCTATGCGCCGTTCATGTTGAGCACCAGACCGTCTTCGTGAGCGGCACCCGCTTCCGGTGACCCTGCGCGTGCGCCGCCTGGATGAGCGGGCGGCCCTGCCCACTCGAGCCTACCCGGGTGATGCCGGTCTCGACCTGCGCGCGCTCGAGCGCGCGACGCTCGCGCCCGGGGCCCGCGCCGGCGTTCGCACCGGAATCGCGGTCGAGATACCCCCAGGTCGGGCGGGGCTGGTGCTGCCTCGCTCCGGGCTCGCCGCTCGCCACGGCATCGCGTTGGTCAACGCCCCCGGGCTGATCGACTCCGGCTACCGGGGCGAGCTTGTCGTACTGCTGCTCAACACCGATCGCCACGCCGAGTTCACGATCGCCCCGGGCGACAGGATCGCGCAGTTGGTGCTGGTGAGGATCGAGACGCCGGCGGTGGTCGAGGTCGACACGCTCGCCGCGTCGCAGCGGGGCGCGGGCGGCTTCGGCTCGAGCGGCGCCTGAGGGTGCCTGACCCGGGGCGTTCGGCGGGCGCGATCGCGCCGCCCGGCGCGCGCGCCCAATCAGCGCGGGTGCACCGCGCCCCCAATCAACGCTATCCGCACACTGGCGCGCCCGCGCGGAGGGGTCGGTGCACCCCAGTGTCAATAAGTCGTGCCTAGCGGAACCACCCAAAAAAACGCCTGGGGGTGTGTGCGATCTGGTGCGATCGGGTTGGGGGGCGACTCGGTCGCGCACAGCAATGCCCCCTTCGCAACTACGAAGCCGTCGGGGCGATCACCCCGTGCGTCTCGAGGAAGCGCTTCGCGATCGCGGCGACGGCGTTGGGGTCCTGGTGGGCCAGGTCCACCTCCTGGTTGAGCTCGCGCATCACGTCAGTGCTCAGCAGCGCGCTCACGCGGTCGATCGTCTCTGCGAACGCGGGACCCTCCGCCTCGAGGACCTTGACCGACACGACCGGGACCACGTTGCCCCAGCCGAACACGCGCCGGGGGTCGCCGAGCAGCACGTAGTCGCCGCTGGCGAGCTCGCCGTCGGTGCTGGCGACGTCGGCGGCCTGGACCGTGCCTTGATCCAGCGCGGTGTACTGGTCGCCGACCGCAAGCGCCTTGAACGCCGCCGGCGTGAAGCCATACGCCTGTTGGATCGCCGGCAGCCCTGTCGGGCTCTGCTGGAACTGCGGCGAGGCGCCGAAGGTCAGCGTCTGGGCTACCGAGCGCAGATCGTCGATCGTGCGGAGGTGATTCTCGGCCGCGTATCCCACCGTCACCCCGACTGCGTCGGTGTCGCTGAAAGGCGTGGGATGGAGCAGCTGCAAGCCGTGCGCGAGGGCGTAGCGCTCGCCTGCCCCGTACGCTTCGGCAACCGTCCTGAAGCTCTGGTGGGCTCCCGCGACCGACCCGTTCCAGATGTCCAGATACTCCGGATACATGGCCAGTCGACCGCTGACCAGCGCCTGCACGGTGACGTCGGTGGGGCCGATGTTTCGGTTCACCTCGACCGTGAAGCCCTCCGCCTGGAGCGCCAGGAGGTACAGCTGGCCGAGCACGAACTGCTCGGTGAAGTTCTTATCGCCGATCGTGACCCCGGGCTTGCCGGCTCCCGGCAGCGGCGTGGTGGTGCTGGTGGTGGTCGCGCTGCTCGCGGAGGAGCTCGGCGCGGTCGGCACGGCGCCCTGCCCGGTGCTGGTGACCGTGCGCGCGCCCGCGCCGCAGCCCGCGCAGCACGCGGCCAGCAACAAGATCGCGAGCAGCCCGTGCGTGCGGGCCTGACTCAGGCGGCTGCGGGAGCGCTCGGGCACGGGTCGAGGCTAAACGCCGGCCGCCCTCCGCGCCTCGGCGTGGGCCTCCTGCTCGAGCTCGTCGTCGAGCGCCGGGAGCGGTTGCTCGTGCCCGAGCGCGGTGGCGATCAGCCAATCGGCGAACCAAGCGTTCTTGGGCAGCAGGGGGCCGTGCAGGTAGGTCCCAATCACGTTGCCTGATCGCACGCCTTCATAGCCATCGCGGTCGTTGTTGCCATGACCGCTCAGGACGCGGCCCAGTGGCGTGGCCGCCCCGAGAAAGGTACGTCCGCCGTGGTTCTCGAATCCGGCCAGGACCCGTCGCTCCCCGGGGGCCAGCTCCATCTCGATCGCGACGTTTCCGATCAACCGCGGACCGTCGGCACGGATCGTTTCCAGGTCGACCAGACCGACGCCGGGAAGGCTCTGCTCTCCCAGCTGGTAGGAGTGGCCGAGCAGCTGGTAGCCGCCGCAGACCGCGAATATCACCGCCCCGTTTGCGGCGGCCTCGTGGAGCGCCTCGCGCTTGACCTCGGCCAGGTCGCGCGCGCACAGGGCCTGGTCGCGGTCCTGCCCGCCACCGATGTAGAACATGTCGGCACCGGCCGGGTCGAGCTCCTCACCGAGCCCGCTCGCGCTGAGGGAGAAACCGATCCCTCGCCAGCGGCAGCGTCGCTCGAGCAACAGCAGATTGCCCCGGTCGGCATAGATGTTCATCAGGTCCGGGTACAGCGCGCAGAGTCGCAGCTCGCCGTCCTCATGCACGGAGCATCACCACCGTGCTGCCCGCATAGTCGGCGGTGGCGGGGACGCTCGCCCGTCCGACCGGGTGGAACCCTTGGGAGCCCGCTTCGCGCTCGAGCTCTGCAGCCGTCAGCCGATCGAGATGGATTCGGTCCTCCTGCACCGACAGCGAGCCTCCAGGAGAGACCGTCTCCCGCCGCCGCGCGAGCGCGTAGCCGCCGGGCTCGGCGCGGACCGCCGTCGGCAGGCTCGAATACAGCACTCCGTCGCGTTCGCAGATGTCCGGGACCGGGGCGGGCGACCCGTCCAGCACCTCGTAGGTCTCGAGCTGCTCGCTGATCGCGGCGGCCAGCAACCCGCCCCGCTCGAGGTGCGCCCGGGCGCACCGCAAGAAGCCGGCGCGGCCGCTCGCCCCGGTCAGCAGCTGGATCGTCTGCATCGGCACCAGGCACAACGCGAACCGCCGGCCGAGCTCGAACTCGCGTGCGTCGGCGAGGACCCCGCTCAGCGCGAGCCGACCGGCCCGCCGCCGCAGCTCCGCGAGCAGCACCGGG
>JAFAZB010000534.1 GCA_019240015.1 Solirubrobacterales bacterium | reverse complement strand
TTTGAACGCGCTGCCGAGGTCCTGCAGCTCGCGGGGGCCGGCCGGCTCGACGCGACGCTCGAGGTCGCCCGCCGCCAGCGTCCTCGTGGCGCGGACCAGCGCATCGAGCGGTCTGCGCATCGAGCCGACCAGCACCGTGGTCAACGCCAGCGCGCCGATCAGGGCGAGCACGCCTGCGGCCGCTACCAGAATGATCGCCCGCCGGGAGTCCGAGCGCGCCTGGCTGCGGGCGGTGGCCGCCCGCTCCTGCTGGCGCGCCTGGAGCTCGATCACGAGCGCGCGGGCCCGGGCCAGCGGGCCGCCCGGAGCGTTGGCTGCCCCCGACCTGCGGGTGAGCGCCAGCTTCCTGCCCTGCTGCTCGGCGGCGATCTGTGCGTCGAGCAGCTCGCTGCTGGCGGGATCCGAGGCCGCCAGCGCGGTCGCGGTCGCCGCGGCGGCGGCGAACGCCTCGGCGGCGCCGCGTCGCGCCCTGGCTGCGCCCCGACCGCGGGCGTCGCGCAGAACCTCCTGCTCGGCGATCTCCGCGGTCGCGAGGTTGGCGGCGGCGGTCGACAAGGCGGCGCTTTCGACCAGCGTGTCCTCGTAGCGCTGCCGGGCGTTGTACAGGCTGGCCACGCCGACGGCGGCGACGGCCGCCAGCACGAGCGTCAAGGTGATCAGGCCCAGGCGCAGGGAACGGGCGATCGACAGGCGCTGCATGGCAACAGATGGTGGTCGCAGGGACGGCCCTCCCCGCCCGATCGTACTGGCGAATGCGGGTACCATGGCGGGCATGACGTTGGCACGGGCGTGGACGCGACAGATCTTCGGTGCATCGGCGGCCGCGCTGATCGCTCCCGGTGCGATCGTCGCGTCGCTGGCGGCGCTGGCGCTGGCGGGCGGCTTCGGGCAACTCGGGTCACTGGGGCAGGCGCTCTCCGGTCCGGCGGTCCCCGCCGCGACCGAGTTCGCGCTCGGCGGTTCGGCGCGACACGGCCCCTCGGCGGTGAGCGCCGCTGCGATCCCGGGCGCGGTCGCGGCGCCATCGCGCCCAGCTGGTACCGCGGCGCCCGGCGGCGGGGGCGCGCCTGCGTCCAAGCCCGGCGCGCCCGCCAGCGGGCCCACGGCCCAGGGTGGGTCGGGCAATGCGGGCTCCGGCACCAGATCGGGTCAAGGCAGCCGGGGCGGCTCCGCTCCCACCACGGGCACGACCGGCGGCGCGGGCTCTTCCGGCGGCCCAACGTCCCCGCAGCCCAAGCCGCCGACGCTCGCGGGCCGAGTCCTGAGCACCGCCACCTCGGTCACGAGCCAGATACCCGGTGCCGCCGGCCAGCTCGCCACCGGGGTGCTCGGATCGGCCGGCGCGACCGCCGGTCAGGCGCTGCCGCCGAGCACCGGCTCCTCCTCGAGCTCCGGCTCGCTGCTTCCCGGGTTACACCTACCGTGACGTTCGGCGGGGGTTGGCGCGGCGCGGTGCTCGCGGGCGCGTTGCTGCTCGTGGCGTGTGGCGGGCATGCGGGCGCGGCCACCGCGGGCTCGGCCGTCGGCGGTCACGCGGCGGCTCCCCAGGCCACGGCGAGCGCGACCTCCGCCGGCGACTGGCCCCGGTTCGATTACAACGCGCAACGAACCGGCGTCGGTCCGAGTAGCACGGGCATCACGGCGGCCAACGTCGGCTCGCTCGCCGTGCGGACGGTCCAGCTCGACGGCACGGTGGACTCTTCGGCTATCGAGCTGCACTCGATCCTCGTTGCCGGCCGGCGGCGCGATGTGATCATCGTCACGACCACGTACGGAAAGACGATCGCGCTCGACCCGGGCAGTGGCGCGAAGCTTTGGGAGTTCGTCCCCGGCGACATCGGGGGCTATCAGGGCAGCGCGCAGGTGACGACCGCCACGCCGATCGCCGATCCCGACCGGCGCTACGTGTACGCCGCCAGCCCGGATGGGTTCATCCACAAGCTCACGGTTGCGGGCGGCCGCCAGGTCTGGGCGCGGAGGATCACGTTCGACCCGAGCAAGGAGAAGATCGCCTCCGCGCTCAACTTCAACGGCGGCGCGGTGATCGCGGTGACCGGCGGTTACTACGGCGACGCGCCCGTCTATCAGGGCCACCTGGTCACGATCGACGCGCGTACGGGGCGGATTCGGCATGTGTGGAACTCGCTCTGCTCGCAGATCCACCACCTGATCAACCCCCCCAGCTCATGCTCCCAGAGCGATTCCGCGATCTGGGCGCGCGCCGGTGCGGTGGTGGAACCGGGGAGCGGGCGGCTGTTGGTCGCGACGGGCAACGGCGACTTCAACGGGTCCACCGACTGGGGCGACAGCGTGCTCGAGCTGAGCGCCGACGGGGCTCGTCTGCTGCACAACTGGACACCCACCGACCAGGCGTCGCTGAACGCGAACGACACCGACCTCGGCAGTACCGCCCCGGCGCTGCTGCCGACCACGGGCGGCTATCGACTGGCGGTGCAGGGCGGGAAGGACGGCAAGCTCCACCTGCTCAACCTGAACCGGCTGAACGGCACCCGCGGTGGCGCGGGAGGGCGCCTGGGCGGCGAGGTCAGCGAGATCTCGGCTCCCGGGGGCGAGGTGTTCACGGCACCCGTGGTGTGGAGCCACGGCGGCCAGCGATACGTATTTGTCGCGACCGACGGCGGGACTGCGGCGTACGCGCTCCGGACGGCTGGGCACCCCCACCTGTCGATCCAGTGGCACAACGGAACCCCCGGCACGAGCCCGGTGCTCGCGGGCGGGCTCCTGTACGTGTACGACGAGGTCAACGGCTCGCTGAACGTCTACGACCCGACGAGCGGACACGCGCTCGCCTCGCTGGCCGCGGCCGGCGGCCACTGGAACAGCCCGATCGCGGTCGGGGGACGGGTGATCCTCCCGGTCGGCAACTACATGAGCCACGCCACCAGCGGCCAGCTCGAGATCTACCACCTGCCGGGACGCTGATCGCCGCGGGCCGGGCCCGGCGGCCCGGGGTCGGCGGCGGAGGCGAGTGGTGAGGTTTCCACCCGTGCAGCGGTAACAACTCCCCTACTTGTAATTCGCCGGGTGAGGGTTATCATAAGACCACTCTTAGGGAATTTCGAGACGAAGGGGCGTCTGGGGGGCAGATGTCACGCATTGGCTGGCCGGCCGCGGGGCGCGCCACGCGGGCTTCGCGGATCGATAGGACGGGGTGAAGATGGTGCGTTCGGTGCTCGCAAGCGTGCTGCGGTTCCGCTTGCTGGTCGTTGGGGTCGCGGCGGGGCTGCTGGTCTTCGGGGCGATCTCGCTCCGCCAGATGCACAACGATGCCTTGCCCGAACTGGGCTCCGGGCCGGTGGAGGAGGTTCAGACCGCCGCGCCGGGGCTGTCCAGCCAGGAGGTCGAGCAGTACGTAACGGTTCCGCTCGAGAACAACCTGCTCGACGGGATCATGGGGGTCTGGGACGTGCGCTCGAACTCCGTCCCGGGGCTGTCTTCGGTCGATCTGTACTTCGAGCCCGGAACGACCGAGCTGCACGCACGTCAGCTGGTGCAGGAACGCCTCACGAACGCGTTCTCGTTGCCCAACGTGACCAAGCCGCCGTTGCTGATCCAGCCGCTGTCCTCGAGCAGCCGGGTGATGATGATCGGTCTGCGCTCGAGCGCGATGTCCTCGCTCGAGCTCTCCTACCTGGCCCGGTGGATCGTCAAGCCGCGTCTGTCCGGGGTCCCGGGGGTCGCAAATGTGGCGATCTTCGGACAGCAGGACCAGCAGATGCAGGTGCAGGTCGACCCGGCGAAGCTCGCCGCGCACGGCGTCACGCTGAGCCAGGTGATCAGCACCGCCGGTAACGCCCAGCTGGTTTCGCCGCTCACCTACCTGCAGGGCGCTACGCCCGGCACCGGGGGCTTCCTCGACGGTCCCAACCAGCGCCTGGACATCCGTCCCGTGCTGCCGCTGGGGGTGCCAAGCGCGCTGGCCTCGGTGCCGATCTCCGGAGCGCCCGGCAGGCCCACGCTCGGTTCGGTCGCCAACGTGATCCTGGGCCACCAGCCGCTGAACGGCGGCGCGCTGCTGTCAAACGGCACCGGACTGGTGCTGCTCGTCCAGAAGCTCCCGTCCGCGAGCGTCACCGCCGTCACCCAGGGCGTCGAGCGGGCGCTGGCCGATCTGCGTCCCGCGCTCGGCAAGGTCTCGATCGACACCTCCGTGTTCCGGCCCCAGAGCTATGTGTCGCAGGCGCTTCACGACACCGCGGTCGGCCTGCTGATCGCAGCGTTGCTGGGCGCGCTCGCGATCGCGGCGTTGTTCCTGGAGTTGAGGACCGCGTTCGTCGCGCTCGCGGCGGTGTCGGTCTCGCTGCTGGTCGCGTTGCTGGTGCTCGAGGCGCTCGGTTACACGTTCAATCCCATCCTGGTGCTGGGGCTGCTGATCGCGCTGGGGGTCCTGGCAGACGACGCCGTGGGCTCGGTGGGCGAGCTGTTGCGCAGCATGCAGGCGCGGCGAGCGGCGGGCGAGCGCGCGCGGAGCGGCGAGCGGCTCCTCGACGGCTTGGCCGCGGTCC
>JAFAZB010000361.1 GCA_019240015.1 Solirubrobacterales bacterium | reverse complement strand
GTTCGCGATGGGCCCGAATGTCCCCCGCACCTGGCTCGAGGCGGTCGGGCTCGCGATCGCCTGCGTGGGGATCGCGGTCGGGCTCGGGCTGGCGGTCCGGTCGGGGCCGGCGCCCCGGGCGCTGCTGGCGCTGGCGGCGCTCGTGTTGCTGGTGCCGTTGATCCTCGCGGCGGCGGGCGTCGAGGATCGCTTCTACGTGCGCAACATGGTCGCGTTGGTGCCGCTGGCGGCGGCGCTCGCCGCCCCGGCGCTGCTGGGGCTCGGAGCGGCGCCGCTGGCGCTGTACCTCGCGCTGGCGGCGCTGACCTCGGTCTGGGTCGCGACCGACTGGCGCTATGAGCAGCCCGACTGGCGCGGCGCAGTCCACCGGACGCAGGCGATCGACCCCGGCGCGGCGTTCATCGCGCTCGGCCAGTACAGCGGAGTCGTGGCGCGGGTCTACTTGGGCCGCCGGCCGGTCTCGCAGACCTCCTCCCAGGAGGCGTGGGTGGCGGTCCCGCCGATCCGCGCCTCGGGACATCGCGGCCTCGGCCCGGCCGCGACCGCGCCCGGCGCCCCGGCCGGGTTGCCCGGCTTCGTCCCGATCCGCGTGACGATCTTCCACGGCTTCAGGCTGGAGCTGCTGCAGGCAAGCCGGCCGCAGCCGATCGCCCGGCTCCCGGGAGCCACGATCTTCGCCCCTGGCTGAGGCCTCACGCAGGACCGCCCGGGCCCCGGCCTCCCCACCGAACTTTGGCGATTTGGTTCGGCTCCTCCGAACCAATTCGCCATCGTTCGCAACCGACCCTCCGCTAGAGCGTCACGGTCTGCGCCTGCACCGCCCCCCCGCGCCACGCTTCGAGCGCCGCGGCGGCCACCGCCAGATCCTGGATCGCCAACCCCGTCGAGTCGAACAGGGTGACCGCCGCGGGTCCGGGCCGGCCGCTCGCCTGGCCCGCCAGGACCGCCCCCAGCTCGGTCACTCGCTCGCGGGTGATGAGCCCCGCGGCGACGGCGCCGGTCAACTCTCCGCCGTGCGAGGTCTGCTCCCACTCGTCGCAGAACAGGGCGCACGAAAGCACCGCGGCGATGCTTGCCTCGGCCTTGCCGGGTCCATCGGCACCCAGCATGTTCAGGTGCATGCCGGGACGCAGGTCGCCGGCATCGACCACCACCTGCGAGCCCGGCGTGACGCAGCTAACCACCTCGCAGCCCAGCGCCTCGCGGCGTGACCCCACGCTCCAGGAGAGCTCTTCGGCCAATGCTTCCGCCACCCCGCGGTCCACGTCGAAGCACACGCCCGGTCCGTAGCCCGCCTGCGCCATGCAGCGCGCGGTCCACGCCCCATGCAGCCCACAACCGATGATTCCCACGGTCCGGGCACCCTGCGGGGCCAGCGCCCGCGCCGCCACGACCGCGACGGCTCCGGTGCGCAGCGCCGTCACCGAGCGGGCGTCGAGCAACATCAGCGGCTCGCCGTTGCTCGCGTCCGAGAGGCAGATCACGCCGGTGACGGTGGGAAGGCCACGGTCGCGATTGCCCGGAAACGATGTCACCCACTTGACCAGCGCGAGACCCGAGCCGCGCGCGGGCATCGCCCGGAAGTCGCCGAAAGGAGGGCTCTCCAGGTAAACCTTGGGCGGCATCGCCCACTCCCCGGCGTGGAAGCGGAGCAACCCCTCGCGGACCCGCTCCACCGCCTCGGTCGCCGACACGGCCGCCAGCACGGCGTCGTGGTCGAGGACGGGCAGCTCCGGCACCGTTCGCGGACGATACCCTCGCTCGGACCGTGAACCGGCGCCCCAAGCTGACGATCCTCGCCCCCGACGCCTCACCCGAGGAGGCCGCCGCGGTCGTCGCCGCGCTCGAGCGCTTCATGCGCGAGACAGCTCCGCCCCCGGCTCCGCCCGCCACCCAGCAGGACCCCTGGCAGCAGGCCGCGCTCCGCGAAGGGGTGGCCCGGCACCCGTCGCCGCCCCTGCCGTGGGAGTGAGCACCGGGCGAGCGCCGATCCGGGTCTGACCGCCGGCCGCCCGCGGGCCGACCGGCTCGAGCCGCTCACCCGGCGACGGGCACCGACTCCCACCGCCCGCCCCCGACCGCCACCGGCCCCCGGCCGCCCGCGCACCTGCATGAGATCCCAAATTGACCCGCGGCGAATTGATTTGGGTGCTCGTGCATCCATGCAATGCACGAGTCCCCATTTCGGGTCTGGCTAGCCTAGTTTGGGGGCTCGTGCACGCGGGGGACGCCCGCGCATGCCTCGCGCGTCGAGGCCCCGCGCGCGACCGTGCCCCGCAGCGCCCGTCCCCACCTCTGCCCCAATCGCCGCTCGCCCGCCCCCGCCGCAGCCCCGGCCGGCCCCGCCGGCCGCCCCGTCCCCGCCCCGCCCCGCCGGCCCCGCCCCTAAAAAGACCGTAAGCGGATCGGGTTTTGGTACATTCGAGCTGGAACCCTGGTCTCGGCGCACGATTCCGACCGAAGGAGCCACCATGGAGCCCGCCTCGCTGGACACCTCGCACCCGCAAGCCCGCTCCGGATCGCTCGAGAGCCCCGAGGTGCTCGAGAACGTCCCCGGTCACGTGATCCCGATCCTCGAGCGCGAGTTCGACGACTTCGACACCGAGTCGACCCGCTTCCTGAAGGGCGAGCTGGAGGGCGACGAGTTCATCAAGTTCCGGCTCAAGCAGGGCGTCTACGGGCAGCGCCAGCCCGACGCGCAAATGGTCCGCGTCAAGCTCCCGATGGGCGGGGTGACCCCCGAGCAGCTGGATGCGTTTGCCGAGGTGATCGAGCAGTACGTACCGCTGCGCAAGGGGCACGTCACCACCCGGCAGAACATTCAGATGCACCACGTGCCGCTGGCGGACGCGGCGAAGCTGATTCGAGAGCTCGGCGACGCGGGGCTGTCCTCGCGCGAGGGCTGCGGCAACACGATGCGTAACGTCACCGGTGACCCGCGCGCGGGCGTATCCGAGGGCGAGCTATTCGACATCACTCCTTACGCCGGCGCGTATGTGCGCTACTTCGTGCGCCACCCAACCACCCAGGCGATGCCGCGCAAGGTCAAGACCGCGTTCGCGGCCACCGACGAGGACCACGCGATCACCCGGATCCACGACGTGGCATTCCTGCCACGCGTTCGCGACGGCGTCCGCGGGGTCGAGATGCGGGTCGGTGGCGGCACCTCGATCATGCCGCGCACTGCGCCCACGCTGTACGAGTTCGTGGAGCTCGACAATGGCGACTACCTGAAGGTCACCGAGGCCTGCATGCGGATCTTCGACCGCCAGGAATGGCTGCGCGTCAACCGCGCCCGCGCGCGGATCAAGGTGCTGATCGACAAGATCGGGATCGACGCGTTCCGTGAGCAGGTCGAGCACGAGCTCGAGGGCGATTGGGTCGCCGAGCGCGACTTCTCGCTGCACGAGATCCTGTTCGACCACGACGAGCGGGCCAACGCCCCGCAGGCGTCAGAGAGCTACGCATCGCCGGGCCTGCAGGACAGGGAGTTCCAGCACTTCCTCGAATCGAACGTCATGGCCCAGCGACAGGCGGGCTTCTGCACCGTCGAGGTGAAGGTGCCCCGCGGCGACCTGACACCGGATCAGCTCCGAGGGCTGGCCCAGATCATGCGTGAGTACACGGGCGGCTACGCCCGCACCACCGTGCACCAGAACCTGGTCCTGCGCTGGGTGCGCGAGGAGTCCGCCTACGAGGTCTTCAAGCGCCTCGGCGACTTGTCGCTGGGGGACGCTGGGGCGGACGAGATCACCGACGTGGTCAGCTGCCCGGGAACCGACTCGTGCAAGCTGGGCATCACCAGCTCGATGGGGCTCAACGAGGCGATCCAGGAGCGGATCGTGCAGATGGAGCTCGACGACCCGCTGACCCGCCGGATCCACATCAAGATGAGCGGCTGCCCGAACGGTTGCGGCCAGCACCACATCGCCGACATCGGCTTCTACGGCGCCTCGATCAAGGCCGGTGAGCACACCGTGCCGGCCTACATTCC
>JAFAZB010000334.1 GCA_019240015.1 Solirubrobacterales bacterium | reverse complement strand
AGCGCCCGGAGAGCGTCGGCACGACCAGCGCTGCGAGGTGCAGGTCGCGCGCCGCCGCGCAGGCGCTGTAGGCGACCGTGTACGCGGGATCGCGCGCGTCGCGCCTGACCCGCTCCTCGTTCCAGCTTCGGTAGGGCAGCACGTGCTCGGTCCGCTCGGCGATCGAGGCCATCATCGCCACCGACTCGACCGGGTAGGAGCCGATCGCGGTCTCTTGCGAGAGCATCACCGCGTCGGTGCCGTCGAGGATCGCGTTGGCGACGTCCGCCACCTCGGCCCGCGTGGGCCGGGAGGAGGAGACCATCGAGTCGAGCATCTGGGTGGCCGTGATCGAGGGGCGCGCCAAGCGTCCGGCGACCCGCAACAGCTGCTTCTGCACGATCGGGACATCCTCGATCGGCAGCTCGATCCCCAAGTCCCCGCGCGCCACCATCACGCAGTCGGCCGAGCGGATGATCTCCTCGGCTGCGTCGACAGCCTGCGGTTTCTCGATCTTGGCGATCAGGGGCAGGCGGGTGTGCTTGCGGACGTTGGTGACGTCCTCGGCGGTACGCACGAACGACAGCGCGACCAGATCGACGCCGATCGATTCGCCGAACTGGAGCATCTCCAGGTCTGCCTCGGGGACCGCCGCCAGCCCCCGAGCCGACCCCGGGATGTTGAGGCCCTGCCGCGAGGCGACCGAGCCGCCGATCTCGACCGCGGTCTCGATCTCGCCGTCCCCGGCGCGGACACTGCGCACCCGCAGCCGGATCGCGCCGTCGGAGAGGTAGATCACGTCGTCGGGATCCACCGCGCCGGCCAGCCCGTCCCAGGCGACCGACAGGCGCTCGCCGTTGCCGACCTCATCCGAGCCGCACAGCAGGATCAGCTTCTCGCCCGGCTTGAGCTCCGCGATCCCGTCCTGCACGGCGCCGATCCGCAGCTTCGGTCCAGGGAGGTCCTGGAGGATCGCCACTTGGCGGCCGGCGCTGCCGGCCGCCGAGCGCACCCGCTCGGCGTTCTCGGCATGGAGCTCGCGGCTCCCGTGCGAGAAGTTCAACCGTGCTACGTCGAGTCCCGCTTCGATCATCCGCACCAGCGTCTCGGGCTCTCGCGAGGCGGGCCCAATCGTGGCTACGATCTTGGTGCGGCGCATACCGCGTGCAAGCTACTGCACGGCCGCGGCCGCCCCGGTTAAGTCTCTGACATCCGCTCGAGCGCCAGCGGCTCGCCGTCGACTGCGATCGCGCCGCCCGAGCGCAGATCGCAGATCAGATCCCAATGCAGCGCGGATGAGTTCACCCCGCCCGTCTCCGGATAGGAGCGGCCGAGGGCGAGGTGCACGGTTCCGGCCATCTTCTCGTCGAGCAGCACGTGGCCGGTGGGGCGATCGATCCCCGCGTTGGTGCCGATCCCCAGCTCGCCCAGGAACCGGGAGCCGGCGTCAGTGGCGAGCGCGGCATCCAGGTACTCCTGCCCGCGCCGGGCGCTCGCCGCGACCACCGCTCCCCGCTCGAAGCGCAGCTCGACGCCCGAGACCTCGACCCCGCGCGTGCTCGCCGTCACGTCGAAGCGGATCGTGCCGGTCGCGGAGTCTTCCCACGGGCCGGTGAACACCTCCCCGCTGGGCATGTTGCGCCGGGCGTCGGAGTTGATCCAGGTGCGCCCGGCGACGTTCAGCCGCAGGTCGGTCCCGGCGGCCTCGATCCGTATCTCGCGGGCGCTCGACAGGCGCTCCACCAGCGCGCTCTGGCGCGCCGAGAGCGCACGCCAGGCGGCGAGCGGATCGGCCCGGTCCAGGAACAGCGCCCGCTCGATGAAGGCCTCGTAGTCGTGCTGGTCCATCCCCGCCTGCTGGGCGAGCGCCGCCGTCGGCCACAGCGTCCCGCACCAGCGGCGCGCCAGCCGGGCCTCCTGGACCGGCGCCCGGGCACGCGCGGCGCGGGCGAGCAGCCTCGGGTCAACGCCCGCCAGCGCGCGGGTGTTATCGGGGGCGTCGATCCGCAGGACCGCGTCCGCGTCCGTGACCTCGGTCAGCTCGAGCGGGGCGAAGCCGTCGAGCTGCTCCTCGGTGGCGTGGCGATAGAAGTCGCCCGCCAGCTCGGGCGGCGCGATCCGCAGCAGCGGCCAGGCCGCTCGCGTCAGCAGCTCGGCGTGCAGCGCCCGCACCAGCGGCTGCGCCAGCGTGGTGGTGCCCACCAGTACCTGCTGGCCGGCTTCGACCTGAAGGCACCACTCGCACAGCAGGCGTGCAAAGGCCCGCGGATCGATCACGGCGCCTGCATCTCCGGGAAGTGCTCGCGCAGGTGCTCGCGCAGCGAATCTCGCACGAATCGCCGCTCGGCCGCGCTGGCCATCCGGTAGCGACCCAGCAGCTGCTTCTGACTGCGCAGCTCGAGGCCCGCGATCGTCCACGAAACCGCCAAGTGCTCGAACAGCAGCTCCACCGCGCGCTGCCACGCGTCGTCGCGATCGAGCCCACCCGCGAGCGTGGCCGCGTACTGGCGGCGCGAGCCGGCGCTCAGCGAGCCACGCAGCGTCAGCAGATTGCCCTCGGGATCCCCGTACTCGCCGGCCTCCGGGGCCGGCTTCTCGCGCTGCCGGTTGCGGCGGCGAGCCACCTAGACGCGGCGGCTGGGCCGGGCGGCGGCGCGCTCCAGCCGCGTGCGGACGTCTTCGGTCACGGGGTCTGCGTGCCCCGGCCACGCGGCGGACGGCTCCAGCGCCGCGAGCTTGCGGATCGAGTCGCGCGCCTGGTCGGTGTCGTGGTTGAACGCGGGATGCGGCACCCGTGGCCCGCCCTTGATCGAGGTCTGGATGTCGAGCGTGTAGAAGCAGTCCGAGACCAGCGCCAAGCGGTCGGACTCGCGGAACAGGCCGACCAGCCCGGGGGCGTGACCCGGGAGCTCGACCACGGTGAAGTCTGCGATCCGCTCCCCCTCCCCCACCGTCCCCTCCACCTCGACCGGCCCCCCGTCCCAAACCGGCAGCAGCTTGCCGAGCAGCAGCCGCCCGTGCGGGTCGAGCCGGTCCAGCTGCCAGTAGTCGCGCAGCGGCCCGGGCATCTGCGCGGCCTCGCGCTCCGCCGGGTGGCAGAACGTCGGCGCGCGCAGCTGCGGGGCCGCTCCCCGGTGGTCGGCGTCGGCATGGCCGAGCACCACCCGCTTGATTCCGCCCAGCCGCGCGGCGGCCGTCGCGATCGTATCGCCCATGTGTTCGATCCCGGCGTCGAACACGCTCACCCCGCCGTCATCCTCGATCAGGTACACGTTCATCAGCCGGAGCGGGAAGCCGCCCCGCACCAGCCACACCCCCTCGGCGATCGGCTGCGCCTCGCCGCCGTGGATCCGGGAGCGGATCCTGGTGCGCGCGTTGGCGAGCTTTGCCAGGCGCGTTTCCGCGGTCGACCCCTGGGGCGGCAACAGCCCGAGCTGCCGGACGATGTCGCCGCTGTCGAAGAACGCGTCGTTGTGCACGATGCGCTCGTCGGCGACGGTGAGCACGTCGCATCCCTCGATCTCGATCCGCGCCCCGTTGGCGGCGATGCCCTGGAACGGCTCCGGACCGGCGAACGTCCCCCGCGCGCGCCACCTCACCGCCGTGCGACCGCGCCCCGTCGTCAGCTCGAGCACCTCCATCTCGAAGTCCGGAAACGCTGCGAACAGAGCGCCGAAGTACTCGCGGATCCCCTCGGGCGCGACCAGCTCCTGCGCTCCCACCAGCCGATCGACGCCTCCGGGCGCCCAGCACGCCGCCGCCGCGTCGAGGTCGTGGGCCGTGAGGGCCTTGAAGTACCGCTTCGCG
>JAFAZB010000509.1 GCA_019240015.1 Solirubrobacterales bacterium | reverse complement strand
TGCTGGCCGATTCGCTCCAGGAGCCTGACCGTGGCCTTGCCGGCATCCGGATAAAGCGCGTCGACGAGGCACGTTGTGAACAGGGCGACGCGCATCCCGCGCCAGCATCGCAGAGCGGGGATACGGGTGCCAGATGGGCCACCCCGTCCGCCGCCCAAGCTGTACGCCGAGGAGGTGATCGGCGCCAGCGAGCCGAGCGCCGAGGAGCGCACCGCCGCCGAGGAGGTTCTGGACTCACTCCGCTGGCCCCGGGGGCAGCTCCTCTACGCGCGGGTTGACCTGGTGGCGGGGCCCCGAGGCGAGCCGCAGCTACTGGAGCTGGAGCTGACCGAGCCGTCGCTGTTTCTGTCCCACGCCGCCGGCGCCGCAGCTCGGTTTGCCGAGCGGATCGCCGAGCGCCTCTAGCTGCGCCGAGCCCGGTGTGCGCCTCACGGCCTGGCGCGCTGGCGCTCGCGCAGACGCCGCTCGGCACCCTCGAGCCGGCGCTCGAGCTCGCGCAGCCGCGCGTTGGGTCCCAGGCCCCATCGGTACAGCTTGGCCCGCAGCAGGGCGACGCGGTCGCGCTGGTAGTGCACCTCTGCCCACAGCGACTCGATCTCCCGGCTCGAGCTCATCGCTACAGCCCGCGCTCGCGGGCATCCTTGCTGAGCGCCGCACCCATCACCGCCGGCTGGATCTGCTCCTGGAGCTCGGCAATCAGCTTGCCCTGCCGCCCTGACTCCCGGTGCACCGAGTCCTGCAGTCCCTCGAGCAGCTGCTCCAGGTGCGCAAGCCGGGCCTCGAGGGCGTCGATCCGGCCGGCGTCCGGATTCGCGCCGTCGCCGGCCTGGGGTGTCTCTGGCGCGGACGCCACCCGCCGGATCTGCCGGATCCGCGCGATCAGGCCCTCTCGCTCGCGTGTACTCACCGCTTGCCGAATGGCTTGGACCGAGCGGGGCGCGGCGGATAGCGCCGGCGCTCATCGTCCGTCATCTTGCGAATCACCAGCGAGCCGTTCTCGACCTGTTCGCGGACCAGCTCGAGCTTGGCCAGCCGCTTCTCCTCGGCCCGTTCCCGCGTTGTCTTCACGACATCACCTCGGTGCCGTTGAGCGCTGGCGAGGACACTGGTTGCCTCCTGCGCCGCGACGTGGTCGAAGGGAGATTCGCTGCGTCGGCGAGTAGAACCTCACGGGCGACGGTGCCACCCGCACGTCCCACGGTAGCACCCGTACCGGCGATCTCCGCTGACGTATCGTTGTACGCGATGACGCCGAGAACCGAGATCACGGTCACGGGCGGCGTTCGCTATCGGGTCGAGGGAGACGCCAGCGAGGTCGAGCGCGTGATCCTCGCTGCGGCTCGTGGCTCGATCATGGAGCTCGCGTGGCTGATCGACGCAGAGACCGGCGGACGGCTGGGGGTCAACCCTGCGTGCGTGGTCACCCTCCGAGCGCTCGGCGGATAGCGGGGCGGGACGGGATCCGGGGTTGGGGCACTGCTAAGGTTGCCCGCTCCAGTCCAAGCGGGTCGCGTCGGTGACTCGCAACGTGTTCAGCGCTCGCAGGTCATCGCTTCTCAAGCTCTCCTGGTACGCGGCACATAACCGAAGGAGAAGGCAATGGCCAACGGAACCGTCAAATGGTTCAGCGACGACAAGGGCTATGGGTTCATCACGCCCGACGAGAGCGGGAAAGACCTGTTCGTCCATCACACGGCGGTGGTCGGCGACGGCTACCGTTCGCTCGCCGAGGGGGCGCGAGTTTCCTACGACGCCGAGCAGGGACCGAAGGGTCCTCAAGCCGTCAACGTCCAGCAGCTCTAGGGCCCTTCGGAGCCGAAGCGCGCGCCCGCGGGTGGGCGACGGCATCAGGCAGTCCAGATGGTCGGGCTCGCGCTGCTGGTCACGTCGGTCGGGCTCGCGGATTCGATCAATCCGTCGACCGTCGTCCCGGCGCTGTGGCTAGCGAAGGCGCCTCGGGCGCGCGGGATCGCCGCCTACACGCTGGGCGTGTTCACGGTCTACTTTGCGGGTGGCCTGGTGCTCGTGTTCGGTCCGGGCCCCTCGCTGATCGCCGCGCTCCAGCAGATCAAGGGTCCGTTCGAGCATGCTCTGCAAGCGGCCGGAGGTGCCGCCGTGCTCGCGTTCGCGATCTTCCTGTGGCGCTCGCGCCATCAGCCGGAAGGCGAGCCCCGGGCGCCGCGCGCCTACGGGCGAGGGTCGGCATTCGCGCTGGGCGCCGGGATCATGGCGGTGGAGTTGCCCACGGCGTTCATGTACTTCGGCGCGATCTCGGCGATCCTCGCGGCACGGCTGGCCGCGGCCGCGGAGGTGTCGCTCCTGCTCGTCTACAACCTCCTATTCGTCGCACCGCTGATCGCGCTGCTCGCGGTTCGCCGGCTGGCTGGCCACCGCGGCGACAGATGGATCGCTGGGGCGCAGGAGAGGCTCCGCGCGGTCGGCCAGCTAGTGCTCGCCTGCGTGGCTGGCGCCGCCGGCTCGGCGCTGCTGACGATTGGGGTCGGCGGACTGCTGCTCAGCGGGTGACGAGCCCGATCGCGGCTCGGCGGAAGCCCCTCCGTGTCGGGCGGAGCGCCTGGGGACTAAGCGGCAGCGGCCTTGCGCTGCAAGCGGTGCTCGTCCACGCGTACCACGTCCCACGCCAGCCCGACCATCTCCAGCAGCCGAATCACCGCCGCCGAGGGGTCGATCTGCCAGCGCCGCAGCCCGTGTCGGTATGAGGTGGGGAACGCGTGGTGGTTGTTGTGCCATGCCTCGCCCCAGGTAGGGATCGCCAGCCAGGCGAGATTTCGTGATTCGTCGCCCGTCTCGTAGTCGCGCCGGCCGAAGAAGTGACACAGCGAATTGATGCTGAACGTGGCGTGGTGAAGCAGGAAGATCCGTGCCGCGCCGCCCCACAACAGCGCGGTGAGCCCCCCGATCACCGATCCGCTCAGCGCCACCCCGAGTCCGAACGCGCACGCGAGGCCGGCGATCACCCACAGCACGAACGTCCGGTCGACGAAGCGGATCATCGGATCCGCGAGCAGATCCTTGGCGTACCGGCGCTCGTCGGCGACTTCCATGTCGCTGAACACCCAGCCGATGTGCGCGTGCGCCAGTCCGCTGAGCGCGCCGCGCCACCCGGATCCGTGGCCTACGTGAGGACTGTGCGGATCACCCTCAATGTCCGAGAACTGATGGTGCTTTCGGTGGGTCGCGACCCAGTCGATCACCGGACCCTCCGCAGCCGCTGACCCCAGCGCCGCGAACGCGGCTCGCAGCAGCCGGCTGGTCTTGAAGCTGCGATGGGTCAGCAGGCGGTGAAAGCCGACCGTGATGCCGCTGCCGATCACCACGTAGCAGAGCACCAGCACCAGGATGTCCCTCCAGTCGAACAGATTGCCCGCCCAACCGAACCACATGCCGACCGCCAGCATCAGCGGCGGTACGGCGGTAACCACGCCGCTCGCCACTCGATCGAGCACCGGCATCGCTACCGGCCGCACCGCTGACGCGGTATCTGCGCGTGTGAGGGATGTCATCGTGCCTCCTGTCGAGCGCTAGGTGGCACCATGCGCGTGGTGCCTGCGGGTATCCGGTCCAAGCTGGTCAGAAACAACGTTCGTGACGGACCGGGAGATGGCGGTGGATCGGGAGCCGCCAAGTTCGCTCCGCAGTAGACGTGCAACTGGCGATGCAGTCGGTGACCGGCATTGCTGGCCGCCGATCGCAATGTACCCGGTTTTGTGGACGGGAAATCGTTGCGCTCAGGGTTTCGCCGCGAGCTGCGCGAGCCTTCGCATCGACGCGGCGATCACCTCGCGCTGTTTATCCAGGCGGTGGCGCTCGGCTTCGGGGATCTCGACGTCGACGGTGATCGCCGTCCCCTCGGCCGTCGGCGCAAGCCGCCACTCGAAGCGCAGGTCCGACACCAAGCAGGACACCGTGACCCGTTGCTCGTCCTGCTGGGTGTCGAGCAGC
>JAFAZB010000169.1 GCA_019240015.1 Solirubrobacterales bacterium | reverse complement strand
GCGCGCTGGTAGTGGGGCTCGGTGAACCGCTCGGTCGCGATCAGCTTGTCCTTGAGCTCGGTGGGGTTGCCGTGAGCGAGCGGGTTCCAGTGGCTGGGACCGTCGGGCGTCCAGCGGCGGAACGGTCGCCCGGCAGCCGCCGCGGCGGCCGCCAGCGTTGCGGCGAACGCGGGCGAGCCCTTCATGTCGATCGCCACCACCGGCCTGCCACGGCGGACCTGGTCGGTCAGGATCGCCAGCAGCGTGGTCGACTTGCCCGCTCCGCTGGCACCCAGGATCAGACCATGGGCCGATAGCTGTTGGTCGCTCAACCGGACCGCCCGGCCGAGCTGGTCGCTGCCGAGCAGCACCCCAGGGTCAGCGCCGAGCTCGACACCAACTCGCCGGGCCGCCCACGACCGCACGGCCGCCAGGATCGCCGCCCCGACCGCTGCGGCGAGCAACGCGGCGCCGGCCCAGGCGACCGGGATCGCCAGCAACACGGCCAGCGCGCCAAGCAGCCAATATGGACGCGCTCGCGGTTGCCCGGGGACTGGGTTCAACGACCGACCCCCGCCTCCCGTCCCGGGAGCGGCCGTCGGGACCACTCGGGGGATGGGACGGGCGCGGAGCTCCCGAGGCGACGCTCGCGCGTCAGCGTCCGATCCCCGATCGCCCCGCTGCCCCCGTTGCCGAACCGCACCCACTGAACGTGCACGCGGCCAGAGACTCCCAAGCGCCTGGCCGATACCTGCACCGCCTGGGCCACTGAGCGCTTCTCGACCAGGTACAGCACCGCCTCGATCCCGGGGGCGGCGCCGTAGCCGGCGAGGATCGTCTCGCGGCGCACTCGGGTCTTGCAGGTGAGCTCGAGCTCGAGCGCGACCCGGCGCCCGCCGGCGTCCACCATCACCAGGTCGGGGTAGTGCAGCCGCGGGCGCCCTCGCGGACCCAAGCCGCCGAGCCTCACCCCGAAGCGCCCGGCCCGATCGTCCGCCCCGCCATCCCGCGAGCGCATCCGACGCTCCGAGACGACGTCCCGCACCGGTCCGAACACCTCGCCGCGGGCGGCCAACCACAACCACGCCACGCCCAGGTCGTGGCGATACTCCCGCAGGTCGAGGTTCGGCCGCGGGAGCTCGCTGCCGATCAGCTCCAGCCCGCGGTGGGTGATCTGATAGCACCCCGGCTGGCGGTGGAACCGGGTCTCGGCGCTCAGCAGGCCCAGCGAGATGAGTGCACGCAGGCGGGCGTAGGCCGCGCCGGCGGAAGTGCCCAGCAGGGCCTGGGCGTGCGAGGCGAGCACCAATCGATGCTCGGCGATGAACGAGAGCAGCTCCTGATCGCGGGCCGTGACCCGGGGCCGGCGCCCGCGCTCGGCGGGACGCCGCTTCCCGGCTGGCTCCGCGCGCACGTCGGCCATGTCCTAGATGAGGGTGTGGCGGCGGGGTCTTCGCCCCCCAGCCGCGAGGCCCGGGCCGCGGCCCCGCGTCCGGCGTCGACCCCTACAGCCCCGGGTGCGGCAGCGAGCTGGTGTCGACGACCTCGAAGTCGCGGCCGCTCAGGCGATCGAGTTGGTGCAACGCGTCGTCGTTCCAGCGACTGTTCGGCGCGCCGGAGATGTACCACGGCGAGCCGTTGTCGGCGAGGATCATCCCGTAGGTCTTCAGGGCCTCGGCGACGACCCTCGCCTGGTAGGGGAGGCCCGAGATGTCGACGCCCTTCTTCAGCCGGACGCGCAGCCCCATCGGCGGCAGGAACGAGCCGCTGCAGGTCGGCGCGAAGTGGCGCGCGGGATACACGTACGCCCGCGCCGAGCACGGGGCGGTGAAACGAAGCGCATGGTCGATCACGCCGCGGGCGACCTCGTCGTAGCGCGCGAGGCCCGCCAGGATCGGCAGTCCGGCCGCGTCGGCCGAGGTCCAGGTGGCGGGGCGGAGGCGATCCGAGCGCAGGTTGAAGATCGCGCCGGAGCCCGCCGTCCAGTAGCGCCCGCCGTGGTGGGGGTAGGCCGCGTACAGCTCGTAGTCGATGCAGGAGTCGCGATCCACCACGATCACATGTCGGTCGCCGCTGGAGCCCGAGCCACCCTCGATCGGCACGCCGGGCGGCAGCGGATAGCGGTGACCGTCGGACTCCGAGGCGTACTGGAAGCTGACCGGGACGCGCGGCGTGTGCTTGGAGACGACCTCGTAGGGGATCCCGTTGGGGGCGCCGTCCCAGACCGTCCCGAAGTCCGGGTGAACCGGATCGCCGAGGCCGATGCTGGCGATCAGCCGAGCGGAGTTCTTGGCCACCGGCAACCCGTCGACCCGCTGGTTCCAGGCGTTGTCCGAGGGGAAGATCGGGCACCCCGGCGCCCCCGGCAACGGAGCGGCCTCGACGATTGCCGGCACCAGGGCCAGCGCCGTGCAGGCGAGCACCAAGAGGCCACGCGCCACGCGCGATGGGCGCCGCCCGCGGCGGCGGCGGCGAAGAATGGTCAGCGCAGCCATGGCCCGAGCAAGCCAGCATAAGCGGGACTCCGGGCGCCCACGGCCCTCCCTAGACGAACGACCGAGCCCCGAGCGCGCCCGCGCCGTCGCGTCCGTCTGGCCGTTCGCCGCGTTAGGACACCACGAGAATGCCGCCCGGAATCACGCCGAACAGCGCCTCCGAGACCTCGCCGATGTAGTCGCCGTCGACCTGGAGCGGCAGCGGGCGGTCATCGAGCGACGCGATCCGCAGCCCGGCGAGGCCCGTGAACCCCCGGACCCGCCGGTGGCTGGCGAGCCGCGCGGTGCCTGAAAGCGCCCGCGCGCCGATCGTGGGCACGTCGCGTACGGCGGCGCGCTCGAGCACGACGCCCGCGAGGTCGCCGCTCTCGAGCGTGGCCCCTTCGCCCATGTGCACCGGTCGCTGGCCGAAGAACGTATACGGGGCGGCGTTCTGGACGATCGCGGTCACGCCCGCGACTCGGTCCTCCCCGAGCTCGACCTCGAGCCGTGGGGGCCGGATCAGATAGCGCCGGTTGAAGGTGGCGACGGCGCTCCAGGCGTAGTACCACTCGCCGAGCCGTGCCTTCAGTCGCGGGTGGGCATCGACTCGCTGGACCACGCTGGCGTCGAGGCCGACGCCGGCGGAAAACAGGAAGCGCCGGTCGTTCACTTGCCCCAGGTCGACCCGGCGCGGATGCCAGTCGTCGGCGATCCGCAGCAGGTGCTCGGTCGCGTCGACGACGTCGGTGGGGATTCCGAGCAGGCGGCAGTAGACGTTGGCACGGCCGCCCGGGAGGCAGGTGAGCGGCGTGTCCGACCCCGCCAGCCCGTTCGCGGCCTCGTTGACTGTGCCGTCGCCGCCGAACGCGACCACCGCGTCGTACCCGGCGGCACCGGCCTCGCGACACAGCGCGGTCGCGTGGTCGCGCGCCTCGGTGTCGACCGCGTCGACGTCATAGCTGCCTCGCAGCGCGTACACCACCAGGTTCTTGAGCCGATCAGAGACGGTCGTCGCGTACGGGTTGACGATCACCAGCATGCGCCTGGTGGGAGCGCCGGTGGTGCCCACGCCGAGCGCCGCCTCGAGTCGCTCGCGCGGGTCGGAGGCCGCCGTCATGGCGTCGTCAACACCGACGGGGTGTGGTCGTTACGGCCCGGGGGAGATGACTGGCGGCCGTGCAGGGCTTGTGGGCCGCCTGGGTCGTGTCTATACTGCCTGACACATAGCAGTACGCATCCAGAGGGGTGGAGGGATATGGCCCTGTGAAGCCCCGGCAACCTCCCGCAAGGGAAAGGTGCCAATTCCATCAGGCTCCAACGACAAGCCTGGGAGATGTGGAAAGGGCGGTTACAGGACCTCCGACCACAGACCCCGGCGGAGGTTTTTTCACATATGCCGCCAGAGTCGCTTCGCTGCAAGGAATGCCAGAACACCTATCCGCTGGACGCGCGGTACGTCTGTGAGCGCTGCTTCGGCCCGCTCGAGGTCGCCTACGCCCCCCGCGAGCACGTAGACCCGGACGAGCTGCGACGCCGGATTCAGGCCGGCCCGCACTCGATCTGGCGCTACACCGACTTCCTTCCGGTCGCCGCGCCGCCCCGCGGGACGCTGCCGGCCGGCTGGACGCCGCTGCTGCGAGCCGACCGGCTCGCCGACCAGCTCGGGCTGGGCGAGCTGTACATCAAGAACGACGCCGCCAACCCCACCCACTCGTTCAAGGACCGGGTGGTCTCGGTGGCGCTGGCCCGAGCTCGCGAGCTCGGCTTTCAGACGATCGCGTGCGCGTCGACCGGCAACCTGGCAAACGCCGTAGCCGCCCACGCGGCCGCCGCGGGACTCGAGTCCTATGTGTTCATCCCGGCCGACCTCGAGGAGCAGAAGGTGCTCGCGACCGGCGTGTACGGGACCCACCTGGTCGCCGTTCGCGGCAACTACGACGATGTCAACAGGCTCTGCACCGAGCTCTCGGGCGAGCACGAGTGGGCGTTCGTCAACATCAACATGCGCCCGTACTACTCCGAGGGGTCGAAGACGCTCGCGTTCGAAACCGTCGAGCAGCTCGGATTCCAGCTGCCCGACCGAGTGGTGTGTCCGATCGCTTCGGGGTCGCTGTTCACGAAGGTCGCGCGGGGCTTCGAGGAGTGGATCGAGCTCGGCCTGGTGGCCGGTCAGCGTCCCACGTTCAACGGCGCTCAGGCGGCGGGGTGCTCGCCCGTCGCGAGCGCGTTCGCCGCGGGACGGGACTTTTGCAAGCCGGTCAAGCCGGACACGATCGCCAAGTCGCTGGCGATCGGCAACCCGGCGGACGGCCCCTACGCGCTCGAGCTAGCGCGGGCCAGCGGCGGCTCGATCGACTCGGTCACCGACGACGAGATCCGGGCCGGGATCAGCCTGCTCGCGAAGACCACCGGCATCTTCACCGAAACCGCGGGTGGCGTCACGGTGGCGGTGCTCGCGAAGCTCGCCGAGCGCGGCGACATCGATCCCGGTGAGCGGGTGGTGGCATACATCACCGGAGAGGGGCTGAAGACGCTCGACTGCGCGCGCGGGACGTTCGAGCAATGGGAGATCGAGCCGACGGTGGCGTCGTTCGAGCAGGCCAGCGAGCGACTGGCGGCCGTCGCCTGAAAAGATTCAGCGATGGCCGTCAGCGTCAAGATTCCCACTCAGCTCCGGGAGGCCACCGAGGGCCAGTCGGAGGCGAGCGTTGACGGCTCGACCGTGGGCGAGGTGCTCGATGCCCTGTATGCGCGCTATGGCGAGCTGCGCAGCCGGATCGCCGAGGACGGTGGGCTGCGGCGGTTCGTCAACGTGTACGTCGACGGCGAGGACATCCGCTTCCTGGACGGCCTCAACACCCCGGTGCAGGACGGCGACGAAGTGACGATCCTGCCGGCGGTCGCCGGAGGGTGATGGTGGTGTTCGGGGCGGCGCATGCGCGCCCCGGGGCCAGGGTGCATCCGCCCTGGCCTTGAGAACCCTTACGCGGTGGCGATCCCGACCGGGCAGCTGACGCCGGTGCCGCCGAGGCCGCAGTATCCCCACGGGTTCTTGTGCAGGTACTGCTGGTGGTAGTCCTCGGCGTAGTAGAACGCTCCCGCGGGTGCCAGCTCGGTGGTGATCTCGGGGTATCCGGCGGCCCGCAGCCGCTCCGCGTAGGCAGCCCGCGAGGCCTGCGCTGCGGCTTGCTGCTCCTCGATGGTCCAGAAGATCGCGGAGCGGTACTGGGTGCCGACGTCGTTGCCCTGGCGCATTCCCTGCGTAGGGTCGTGGTTCTCCCAGAACAGCCGCAGGATCTCGCTGTAGGCGATCTTGTCCGGATCGAACACCACCAGCACCGCCTCGGCGTGTCCGGTGCGCCCGTCGCACACCTCTTCGTAGGTGGGGTTGGGCGTATAGCCGCCCGCGTAGCCGACCGCGGTCGTGTAGACGCCGGGCGCCTGCCAGAACACCCGCTCGGCGCCCCAGAAGCAACCCATGCCGAGGATCGCTCGCTGGTGGCCCTCCGGGAACGGCGGCTTCAGCGGCGTGCCGAGGACGGCGTGCCGGTCGGGTACAGGCAGCTCCTGCTCGCGACCGGCGAGCGCGTCGGCCTCGCTCACCATCGTGGTCTTGTGGCCCAGTCCGAACATCTACCGAAGCTTAGACGCTCTGGGGGTGGGTCCAGAGGGAGCGGGCGCTCCGGGCGACGAGCGCGCGGCCTACAACACCGGCGTCCTGTATCTGAGCGCGCCGCGGGCCACCGCGCAGCACTCCACCGCGTCGTGCGCCAGCAGGAACGGCACCGCCCAGCGGCCGGCGCCGGCCTCGCGGGCGCGCTTGCGCAGCTCGGCCAGGTGACGCGCCAGCAGCAGCCGCCGCAGCCATCGCGGAGCCAGCAGCGCCAGCACCGAGCGCCACAGCAGGTAGTGCCACACGTTCCAGAACAGGCCTCGATAGAGCATCGACCTGGCTCCAGGATGGTCGGCGAATACTCGGACCGTGGCGCTCCAGCGGCCCGCCACCCGCAGGCTTGCGCGCGCGCCGAGCGGCTCAACGGCGTGGTACACGAGCGCCTCGGGCGCGAACCGGGTCGCGTGCCCGGCCGCGATCGCCCGCCAGGCGAGGTCGGTGTCCTCGCCACCGGGGGTCAAACCGAACTCCTCATGAAAGCCCCCCAGCTGCTCGAGCACGGCTCGTGGATAGAACATGTTGCAGGTCTGAAACTGCGGCCCGAGGCGCTCTACCCGATGGGTGCGCGACAGCAGCCCGACCTGCGAGCGCTCGCCGGGGTCGGGCTCGGTGCGGCCCTGGACCACGGCCGCGTGGCCCGCTTGCGCAAGGCCGGCCGCGAGCCAGCCGGGGGCCGGCACGCAGTCGTCGTCGGTGAACGCGACCAGCGGCGCCCGGGCCCGCCGCCAGCCCGCGTTGCGTGCCGCCGCGGGGCCACGGGCCACCGGTTGCTCGGCGACCCGCAGCGCGAGCCCTCCGCGGGCTTGCTCGCGCGCCAGCAGCTCGAGCGTGTCCGCGCCGCATCCGTCGGCGACGACGACCACCTCGAACCGCCCACTCCCCAAGCTCTGGACGCGCAAACCGGCGAGCAGGCGCGCCAACCGGGCCGGACGGTCGTGGGTCGCCACCACCACCGACACGAGCGGTTCCGCCACTGCGCCGATTCTAGTTCCGCTCGGGGGCCCGGTTGGGGAGCAGCCGCCCCAGCTCGAAGGCGATCGCCGTGAGCACGTCGAGCGCCGCGAAGCTCGCCGCCTCGGGCTCGCCGCGGGCGAGTTTCGCCAGCGCCGCGAGCAGGTTCGAGGCGAGCCGGCGGGCCAGCTGCCGGAGGGTGGGGGGCGGGAACAGCCCCGGGTAGCGGTGGTTGAGCCATCGGGCGCCGCTCCCGTGCCGGGCGAGCTGTACGAGCAGCGCCGGCACCCCGTCGCGAGCCCGATGCTCAACCCGCGCGCCGGGCCGCTGCTCGAGCCCCCAGCCACTGGCCTGGACGCGCAAGCAGAGGTCCGCGTCCTCGCCCGCGCGGACCCGGTGCTCGAAGCCGCCCAGCTCGATGAAGGCGCTGCGGCGCACGGCGCAGTTGACGGTCTGCGCATACGGACCGGCCGGGCGCGTCAGCGTCGCCGCCTGGCTCATGTGTCCCCGCGCGGCGCTGTGGCGGGCGGCCAGCGAACCGCCGCCGGCGACGTCGCGCACGCCGCCGGCGAGCACCGCGGTGCGGCTCCCCGGCGGCGGGTCGAAGTAGTCATCGAGCAGCGACGCGCTGGGGCGCGTGTCGGCGTCGATGAACACCAGCCAATCGCCGCCCGCGAGCTCAGCGCCCCGGTTGCGGGCGAACCCCGGCGACTGGGTCTCGCGCGCCGGGCAGAGCCGGACCGCCCCGCGGGCGGCGATCGTCGCCGGCCCCCGTGGGCGGTTGTCGGCCACGATCAGCTCGTCGCCGGGACGCCGGGCGATCGTGGGGAGCCGCTCGATCAGCGCCGCGAGCTGCGCCTCGGTTCCCAGGAACGGCACGATCACCGAGACGCTCGGACGATCGCTCACCCGAGACGGGCTCACAGGATCAGCGTCCGGTGCGCGATGCTGCCCCGGGCGAGCGCCACCAGCTCGGCGGCGTCTATCGCGGCCCGCCCTGGAAGCTCCGCGACCGAGCGGAGCAGGCCGCGGCCTCCGTAACCGCGGTGCCCGACCTGGAGCGAGAGCCAGGGCGCGGCCAGCAGCGCGGCGCTGCGGTGCCGGGAGGCCAGCGCCGCTCCGGTGAGCGCGGCCAGCAGCGCGGGATGCTCGCGCTTCCACCAGACCGCGCCCCAGAGCTGCGCCCGGACCGCCGGGTGGCGTTTGACGAGCGCTGCCAGGTCGCGCCAGCGGCTCTGGGAGCGGACCATCGCGGGCAGCCAGCACGACTCGACGGCGTGGTAGACGAGCAGCTGCGGCGCGGCCACCAGCCGGGCCCCGGCGCGCGTCGCCCGCAGCGCCAGCTCGGTGTCCTCGCCGACCCGCATCCGCTCGTCAAAGCCCCCCAGGCGCTCCAGCAGGCGGCGGGGATAAGCGATGTTGCAGGTCTCCGCCCAAGGGCTCGGCGGCGCCACCTCCATCGTCCGCGTCCAGGGCGCGCCGGTCAGCGTCGCGGCTTCGTCTGGATCGGGGAGCGTTTGGCCCTGGACGATCGCCCCGGGGTGGGCGTTCGTGGCGTCCACGGCGCGGTGCACCCAGTCCTCGGCGGGGCGACAGTCGTCGTCGACGAACAGGATCACGGGAGCGCTCGCGGCGCGCCAGGCGGCGTTGCGCCCGGCACCCGGCATCGCGCTGTGCGGCGGGAAGGGGACCGCCGTCAGGCACCCTCGGTCGCGCAGCGGATGGCTGCGCAGCAGTCGTGCGGTCTCGGCCGAACGCGGCTCGTACGCGACGAGCACCTCGAAGGCCTCGGCGGGCGCGGTCTGCTCGAGCAGCGCGTTCAGCAGCCAGCGCAGGCGCAGCGGCCGGTCGCGGGAGGCGACGGCGACGGCGACGGCGCGCTCGTTCATCCGCTAGTGGGCGGGAGCAGGATCCTGCCCGCGCACGATCCCCACCGCCTCGCGCAGCAGGCTGGCCTCCGCCCACCAGGTCGCGGTGATCGTCACCAGCGCGTAGACCGCGAGCTCGCCGAGCGCGAGCACGAGCGTGCGCGGGTGCCGCTCGACGGCCCGCAGCGCCAGCACGACGGCGGCGCCCGGGAGCGTGGGGAGCAGCGAACGCGCGGCGTGGCGCAGCATGTCGAACCCGGGGAACACGCTCCGCAGGTAGTACGCGCGGCAGGCCAGCGCGGCGAGCCCCTGGAGGGCGACGCCGACCGCGAATCCCGGTAGGCCCCAGATCAGCAGCAGCGGGATCCCGACCGCCAGGAACACGGCCATCGCGGTCACCGCGGCGACCGCGATCGGCCGTGTCTTGCCGAGCGCGCGGAAGTACGCCGTCCAGTTGAACCCGAGGTGGTTGAGCGCCGCGGCCGCGCCGTACACCTGGAGCACGACCACCGCCGGGCGCCAGCGCGTCCCGATCCCGAACCGGACCAGGTCAGGCGCGAACAGCGTCAGCGCAAAGCCGAACGGGACCGCCCACATCAGCGCGAGCCGGTTGGACTTCACGAACGACTCGTACAACAGCTGACGGTTCTCCCTGACCGCGCAGATCGCCGGATACAGCGTCCCCGTCACGAGCTGGTCGACGCGCTCGGCGAAGCCCGCGATCGTGGCCGTGAGCGCCACCACCCCCAGGGCGCCCACGCCCAGGTCCAGCTTGGCCGCGATCATCGCGCTCCACGCGATCACCAAGCTGGCGCCGCTCGCGACGAGCAGGGGCCCGGAGAAGCGGGCGTAGCTGCGCAGCGTGCCGGGCTCGTAGCGCAGTCGCAGCGCGACCGGGGACTTGAGCACCGCCGCCCCGGACGCGGCGCATGCCCCTGCGGCGAGACCGCCCACGAACGCCCAGTAGCCGGCCCCCGCGACCGCAAGCGCGACCGAGACGGCAAACCCGACCACGGGGTCGACGGCGGCGAGCGCCCGCTGGCGGCCGAAGTCCATCCGGCGGTAGAAGACCCATTGCGGTGCCTGCCAGGTCGAGACAAACAGCGCCGCCGCCACGACCAGGCCGGGGGCGATCAGCTGGGGCAGCCCGTACGCGAGGACAATCACCGGCACCGAAGCGAGCAGCAGCACGGTCAGCGCGGCGGTGAAAGCGAGCTCGAGCGTGAACGCCTGCTGGAACGCCAGCTCTTGATCGGCCTCGTCCTGCTGGACGTACTTGTCGCCGACTCCCACCTGCTTGAGCCACAGGAAGGTCCCCAGCGTGACCGCCAGCACCCCCCACACCCCGTACGCCGAGCGGGTCACGAAGCGCGCGAGGATGAAGCTCTCGAGCAGCCCGAGCGCGCCCAGCGCGGCGGCGAACGCCGTGTTGATGAGCGTGCCGCGCGCGGCCCGAGTCCGCAACGACTTCAAGGTCGCACCATGCTAGCGGCGGCGCCTTGGCGCTCATACAGTTCGCGCGATGCTGACAGCGAGCGTGATCGTCCCCGCCCGCAACGCGCAGCGCACGCTCGGGCGCACGCTCGGCGCGCTGGCGGGCCAGCGGCTGGACGGTGCGTTCGAGGTGCTGGTCGTCGACGACGGCTCGACCGATGACACCGCTTCGGTTGCGCGCGCCGCCCGGGGGCCGGTGCGGGTGCTCGAGCAGCCCCAGCGCGGACCGGCGGCGGCCCGCAATCTCGGGGTCGCCCGCTCCAGCGCGCCGCTGCTGGCGTTTTGCGATGCCGACGTATTTCCGACGCCGGGATGGCTGCAGGCCGGCGTCGACGCGCTCGGCGCCGCGGACCTGGTCCAGGGGCGGGTGCTGCCCGATCCGCTCGCGCGGCCCGGCCCGTTCGACCGCAGCTTGTGGATCAGCGGACTCGCCGGGCTGTGGGAGGCCGCCAACCTGTTCGTCGCGCGCGAGCTGTTCACTCGCGTGGGGGGGTTCGCAGAGTGGATCCGTCCCCGCGTCGGCAAGCCGATCGCGGAAGACGTGTGGTTCGGCTATCGCGCGCTGGAGCTCGGGGCAATGCCCGCCTTCAGCGAGCTCGCGCTCGCCCACCACGCGGTGTTCGAACGCGATTGGCGCGGTTACGTCGCCGAACGCCGGCGGCTGGCCTACTTCCCTGCGATCGCGCGACGGATGCCCGAGCTGCGGCGGGAGTTCCTCTATCGCCGGGCGTTCCTCGATCGTCGCAGCGCCATGCTCGATCTCGCGCTCCTCGGCGGGCTGACGGCGCTCCTGACGCGCTCCCCGCTGCCGCTGGTCGCCGTGGTCCCATACCTCGGCCCGCTGCGCGCCCATTCCCAGCGGGCGCGGCCGGCCGGGCCGCGGGCCGGGGCGGTGGCCGCCGCCGATCTCCTGGCCGACCTGGTGGGGCTCGGCGCGATGGCGAGCGGCAGCGTGCGAGCGCGCTCGCTGGTGATCTAGAGTGACGACGTGACCCGGCCGCTGAATGCGCTCGTGCTCGGGGTCGGGGGTAACGTCAGCCAGAGCATCCAGAAAGCGCTGGCGCTGGCGAGCGTGCCGACGCGGGTGATCGCCGCCTGCATCAGCCCCGATTCCGCCGGGCTGTACGTGGCCGACCGCGCCTACATCTCGCCGCTGGCCCGCGAGTCCGGGTTCATTCCCTGGTTGCTCGAGGTCTGCCAGCGCGAGCAGATCGACGCGGTGCTGTCGGGCAGCGAGATCGTGCTCGAGGTGCTCGCGCCGCAGGCGCAAGCGGTCAGGGAGCGCACCGGCGCGGTCTGCATCGTCAGCTCGCCGGAGGCGCTCGCGACCGGACGCGACAAGCTGCGCACCTGCCGATGGCTCGAGCACGCGGGACTCCCGGTCCCCGGCTACGCCCCGCTCGCCGACGTAGCCGCCGTCGACGCGCTCTTGGAGCGCTGCGGCTTCCCGCTGGTGGCAAAGCCGCGTTTCGGCAAGAGCGGCGACGGGATCCTGACGCTCCACGACGAGCACGACCTGGAGCGGGTGCTCGCGGCGGAGGACCTGTCGCTGCGGGCGGTGATCGGAGCTCCAGTGTCCGCCGAGGACCTGCTGGTGCAGGAGTATCTCGGCGATCCGCTCCACGAGTACACCGCCGGCTGCTTCTGCGACCGCGCCGGCGCGCTGCACGGATCGATCGTGCTTCGCCGTTCGCTGCAGGCCGGCACCACCGTCCGAGCCGAGCCCGGCGAGTTTCCCGATGTGGCTGAGGTCGCCGGGGCGATCGCCACCGCGCTGGCACCGCTCGGCCCCTGCAACGTGCAGCTGCGGATCCGCGATGGCCGCCCGGTGCCGTTCGAGATCAACCCGCGCTTCTCCGGAACGACCGCGTTGCGTGCGCGGCTGGGTTTCAACGAGGTGGAGGCGTCGCTGCGCCATTTCGTGCTCGGCGAACCGGTGCCGAGGTTGGCGAGCTCGGAGCGGCGCGTCGCCGTCCGCTACTGGAACGAGATCTACCTGCGCCCCGAAGCGGTCAAGCAGATGGCCGACTCGGGCCGGCTCGATGGCCCGGGGGCGCACCGCGTCGAGACCGAAGACTGGGCCGCCGGAGGATGACCAGCGCCTCGGGCTACGACCGGCTCTGGGAGGATGTGTACGGCGATCTGCAGGAGGTGGGGCCGGCCCACCGTCATCTGGCCCGCCTGCTGGCGCGAATGCTGGGCGAGCTCGAGTACGCGAGCGTGCTCGAGGTCGGGGTGGGCTTCGGCCACAACCTCCCCGTGCTGACGGCGCGTCGACGGATCAGCCGCCTCGCGGGGGTCGATGCGTCCGAGCTGGCGGTGCGCCACGTCGCCGCGCGCTGGGTCGGGGAGTTCGAGCTGCTGAACATCGCCACCGAGCGCCTCGACCAGGCGTTCGACCTGGTCTGCTGCGCGCTCGTGCTCGAGCACGTGCCCGACGATCGGGCGGCGCTCGCGAACATGCGGGCGATGTGCTCGAAGTACCTGCTGATCGCGACGATCGGCGGCCGCTTCGAGCGCTACCGGCCGTGGGAGGAGCAGGTCGGCCATGTGCGCAACTACGCGCCCGGCGAGCTGCAGGCCAAGCTCACGGACGCCGGATTCGAGCTGCTTCAGACGGTCTGCTGGGGGTTTCCGTTCTACAGCCCGCTCGCCCGCACGCTGCAAAACCGGATCGCCGCCAGCCACGAGCTGTCCGCCGGCGCGCGGCTGCTGGCACGGCTGCTGTACGCGATCTACTTCCTCAACTCGAGTCGGCGGGGCGATCTGCTGCTGGTCTTGGCTGCGCCGCGGTGAGCGACGGATCGCCCGCCGCGACGGCCCGCTCGGCGGTCGCCTCGAGCTCGCCCCCGGCGAGCTCGGCGACCACGAACAGCGGCCGGCCCTTGACCTGGTCGAAGATCTTGCCGACGTACAACCCGGTCACGCCGCCGCTGATGATGATGAACGCGGCCAGGAACAGGCCGAACATCGGCAGCGCCGTCCAGCTGGGGAGGTGATTGCCGGTCAGCCACGAGAGCAGCGCGTAGCCCGCCAGCGAGGCCCCCAGCAGCGCGAGCAGGAAGCCCAGGTAGATCACCCAGCGCAGCAGCACCGTCGACTGGAAGAACAGCCCGTCGACGGCCACCTTGATCAGCGCCCGCAGACTGTAGGAGCTCTTGCCTAACGGCCTGCTGGCCTGCTTGAGATCGAGCTCCGCGCGGCGGAACCCGAGCCAGTGGAGGATCAGCAGGTAGTGGCGATCCTGGTCGCGCAGCGCCAGGAACGAGTCGACCACCGTGCGCGAGATCAAGCTCAGATTGCTGTAGTTGGTGTGCAGGTTGCCGCGGGCGAGCATGTTGTGAAAGCGGAAGTAGGCGCCCGCGGCAAACCGCCGTGGCAGCGACTCGACCCGCTCCTCCCGGCGGCACAGGACAACGTCGAAACCCTCCAGCGCCTTTGCATAGAGGCGGGGAATCTCCTCCGGCGGATCCTGTAGGTCGCAATCCATCACCACCACCCAGCGCCCTCGGCTGGCGGCGAGTCCCGCGGTGATCGCCGCGTGCTGGCCGAAGTTGCGGCTCAGCCGCAGGCCCTGGACGCGGGGGTCGAGCTCGGCGAGCCCCCGGATCGTGGGCCACGCATCGTCGGGGCTGCCGTCGTCCACCAGCAACAGCTCGAACTCGTCGGTCAGCGTCCCCAGTGCTGCGCAGAGCCTCCGATGAAGCTCGCGCAGGCACTCCCGGCAGCCGTATACCGGCACCACGACGCTGATCTCGAGGGTGCCGCGGCCCGGCGGCTGGCCGTTGACGGCAGGTGATCGGCTCACCGGCGGCGAGCGTACCAACCCCACCCGGGGCCGGGAGCAGTCCGATCGGCTATCGTCGCGCGCTCGATGCCGCTGGGCGAGTACCTGACGGGGGCGTTGTTCTTCGTTGCAACGCTCGGCGCTTCGCTCATCGCTGCCTGGCTGGTGGTCCGCAAGCGCTACCGCTACCTGCCACCGCTACAGCGCTCGCTGGCGTTGATGGTGGTGGCGACCGCGGCGATCGTGTTCGCGCACCTCGCGCCGGCCGCGCTGGCCGTGCTCTCACGGCCCACCGCGCTGCTTGCGAGCCTGCTGGCGCTCGGCGGCGCGGCGCTGCTGCGACCGTCGCGCGCGGAGGGGGTGGAGCACTCGGAGGCGGCCGTGGAGCAAGACCCCGAGCTCGTCTCCGGCAGCCGCTGGTCGGCGCTGATCGCCGCGGCGGCGGTCGGAATCGTGGCCGTGTTCACGCTGGCCCGCCTGCGGGGGCTGCTGACCGAGCCGATCACGGACATCGACATGCTCGGCTTTCACCTGCCGGGTGTGGCCCGGTTCATCCAGACCGCCAGCGTGTGGCGCGTCGATCAGTTCCTGCCGGGCTTCGACACCGCGCAGTACCCCAACAACGGCGACTTCCTGCTGCTGGCCGCCGTGCTGCCGTGGCGGAGCCTCGCGTTCGTCCGCCTGGTGGCGCTGCCGTACCTGCTCTTTACGGGGGTCGGGGCCTACGCGCTGGCCCTCGAGCTGCGGGCGACGCGGGCGGCGGCGGCGACGCTCGCGGCAGCGGTGCTGACCGTCCCCGCGCTGTCGTTGCTCGCGCTCGACGGACTGCCCGACGCGGTCGCGCTGGCCACGTTTGCGATCGGGCTGGTGTTTGCGCTGCGCCAGGTGCGCAGCGGACGCGCCTGTGAGCTGGTGCTGTCGGGGCTCGCGTTCGGGCTCTCGTTTGGCACCAAGTGGTACGGGACGACCTCGGTGGTGGTCGTCGTCGTGGTATGGGTGGCGGCATCGCTGATCGCGTGCCGGGGGCCGTCACGGGTCCTGCGCGAGGGCCTGACGCTGGTCGGGATGGTGCTGGTGGGCGGGGGCTTCTGGTTGGTCCGCAACCTGGTCGAGTCGGGCAACCCGATCTACCCCCAATCCGTCTCGGTCCTGGGGCTGCACCTGTTCGCGGGCTCACATCGAGATGTGATCGACACCTACGGCTACACGGTCGCGGACTACCTCGGCCACCCCGGCGTGCTGCGCACCTACATCTACCCCGGCTTCAAGGCGCGGGTGGGGTTCACCGGGATCGTGCTCGTGATGGGACTGCTGATCGCCGCCGGGGTCGCGATCCGGCAGCTGCGGGCCCGCACGGCCGGGAGGGTCGCCCCGGCGCTGGTGCTCGCGCTGTCGGTCCTCGTGGTGGGGCTGTGCGCGGAGTACACGATCACCCCCGGCTCGGCGTACGGCCCCAAGAACATGCCGGTGCAGACGTTCGTCAACATCCGCTGGCTGATGCCGGCGATTCTGGTGGCCGCGGCGTTGTCGGCCCGGGCGGTACGGGCGCTCGGCAGGGCGGGGCCCCTGCTGGAGCTGGCCGGGCTGGCCGGCGCGCTCGACGGGATCCACCTGGTGGGTGGGACCAGCGCCCAGACGGTCGCCGCGGTCGCGGCCGTGCTCGCCGGCTCGGGCGCGTTGCTCTGGCTGGGCCCCAGCCGGACGGGCGGGAGGCGGCTCACCCGGGGAGGAGCCCTGGCCGGCGGCGCGCTCGCCGCGGTTGTGCTGGTCACGCTCGGGAGACTCGATCAGCGCTCCTTCGATCGCCACGGCTACGCCCGCTATGACCCGAGCTTCGCATTCATCGAACGCCAGGCGCCGAGCCACCATCGGATCGGGATCGCGGGCGCGTGGAGCGACCAAGGCCTCTCGCCGACGCTCCCGGCGTTCGGTCCACGGCTCGGCAACCAGGTGGCTTACGTCGGCGATCCGGTCGCGCACAGCTTGCATCTGCCGGCCAGCGAGAGCTCGTTCCGATCGGAGCTGCGCCGCGGCCGCTACGACCTGCTGGTGATCGGCCTCCAGGATCCGGCGCACACCGACGTCTGGGCGCGCGCGGCCGGCTACCGGCTGATCACCGCCAGCGCGCGACTCGCGCTGTACACGGCGCCGGCGGCGGGCTCATAGCAGCTCGTTGTACAGGTCCAGATACCGCTCCACGCATCGCTCGGTCGAGAACTGCTCCGCGCGCGCCCGGCAGCGCGCGGCCGTCAGCTGGTCGGGCGGGGACTCGAGCGTCTCCAGTAAAGCGCGGGCCAGCGATTCGGTTTCCAGCCGCTCGAACATGCGCCCGACGGCGGGGCCGTCGATCAGCTCCGGGATCGCGCTGTGCGCGTACCCGACGACCGGCGTCCCGCACGCGAGTGCCTCGACGAGCACCAGCCCGAACGCCTCGTCGACCGATGGCAGCACCGCTACCCAGGCCTCGCCGTACGCGCGTGCGAGCGCCTCGCGCCGGTCGAGGTCGCGCCACTCGAGCCCCGGCGCCAGCACTTCGACCCCCGCGCGCGCCGCGGCCTCGAGCGCGGGCGGTCGGGAGAGGATCAGGCGCGCGTCAGGGCGCTGGCGGCGGAGTTGGCCGAACGCCTGCACCAGCAGGCCGACGTGCTTGCGCGGGACATCGGCGGCGGCAGTGCACACGATCGTCGGCTGCGCCGCGCGTGTCGAGGGACCGAACGCGCTCAGGTTCACGCCGGGCGGGATCACTCGCGCCTCGTAGCCAAGCCATCTCCTGAACGCCTCGGCGGCGTGAGCGCTGAGCGCGATGACGGCGTCGCAGCCGCGCGTGCAGCGCAGCATCACCGACAGCCGGGAGCGGTACTCGGTCAGCCCGCGCCGGTCGGGGATCCCCATGTAGGACAGGACCACGGGCCGCTCGGTGCGCCGCTTCCAGCGCACCGCCGCGAGCGCGTCGGCCGGGTAGACCGCGTGCGCCAGGTCGTAGCTGCCCGCCCGCAGCGCGAGATAGCTGAGCGGCACGTGCGTCAGATACGGCTCGTAGCGGCGGCGCAGCAACCGTCGCTGCGGGGGACGCGGGAGACGTAGCACGGGCAGCCCGTTCTCGACGCTCCGCGCGGGGCGCCCCGGGTGACTGGTGATCAGCGACGGGCGGTGCCCGCGCGCGATCAGTCCATCGGCGAGCTCGCGCGTGAAGCGCTCCGAACCCCGCCTGACCTCCGGCCAAAAACAGGGGCTGAGCAGCGCGACGTGCAGCGGCCGGTCGGAAGCTGGCTCGCCCACAGCTGCATTATCGTGGCCGGGTGGCCCCGCGGCGTTTGCGCTCCTCGCCGGAGCTGCTGGTGCTGGTGATGTTCTCGGTGTGGACGCTGGTGCCGCTGTTCACGCTGCTCGGGCATCGCGGCGTGTTCAACGGCGGATATGGCCTCGACCTGGCCGACCTCATGCAGTACATGGCGTTCATCCGCGACTCGGGGGAGCACCTGCTGATCTCCAACCGCTTCGACGTCGCTCCCTCGCAGCACCTGCTGCTGGATCCCGGGTTCGCGCTGTCGGGGCTCCTCTGGCGGCTCGGCGCCAGCATCCAGCTCTCGTTGTTGATCTGGGTGCCGATCTCGATGGCGGCGGTGTTCGCGGGCTTCTCGCTGTACGCGCGTCGCCTGCTCGCCACAGACCCCAAGGCGGTCGTGGCGGCGCTCCTGATCGCGCTGTTCTTCCTGACCCCGGCGACCCCGTTGGCGGACTGGCTGCACGGGGGCCCCGTGTTGCGCTTCGGGACCGAGGTGGTGGGCCTCGAGGCGTTCGCGGGTGCGTACGCGTGGGGGACGGTCCCCGCGCTCGCGATTGCGCTCGTGCCGGTGTTCCTGCTGCTGATCGAACGCGCGCTCGAGCCGGCGCGCCGCGCCCCGGGCCGGAGCGCCCGCTGGTACGCGGGCTGGGCGGGCGTATGCGGGCTGCTGTCGGCGTGGCTTCATCCGTGGCAGGGCCTGACGCTGCTGGTGATCGTCGTCGGGCTGGCGGTGTGGGAGCGGTTTGACCGGCGCTGCCTGGCGCTGGTCGT
>JAFAZB010000131.1 GCA_019240015.1 Solirubrobacterales bacterium | reverse complement strand
GCGGACAGGAACGCGGCCTCGAACTGGCTGCACGGCAGGTAAACGCCGCGGTGGAGCATCGCCCAGAAGAAGCGGCCGAAACGGGCCGTGTCGCTCGTCTTGGCGGTGTCGTAGTCGACGACCGGCGTTCCGGTGAAGAACAGCGTCCACATGCTGCCGACGCGGTTGAGCTGGACCAGCACCCCGGCGTCGGCCGCCGCCCGCCGCAGCCCGGCTTCGAGGGCCGCCCCCATCCGGTCGAGCCGCTGGTACGGCGGGTGCTCCTGCAGCTCGCGCAAGGTGGCCAGGCCCGCCGCCATGGCCAGGGGGTTGCCGGAGAGCGTCCCGGCCTGGAAGACGGGACCCGCGGGCATGACCTTCTGCATGACGTCGCGGCGGCCGCCGTAGGCCCCGACGGGCAGGCCGCCGCCGACCACCTTGCCGAGGATCGTCAGGTCGGGCGTGACGCCGAATCGCTCCTGCGCCCCGCCGCGTGCGACGCGGAAGCCCGTGATCACCTCGTCGAACACGAGCAACGCGCCGGTCTCGTCTGCCCGCCGGCGCAGCAGCTGCAGGAACCCGCGCACGGGCGCGACCACGCCCATGTTGGCCGGCACCGGCTCGGCGAGGATCGCCGCCAGCTGGTGGCGCTCGGTGGCCTCGATCAGCGCCGCGGGGTCGTTCCAGGGGACGATCACGGTCGCCGCGGCGGCGCTGGCGGGAACCCCGGGGCTGGCGGGGATTGCGTGGGTCGCGAGCCCGGAGCCCGCCTCCGCCAGCAGTCCATCGACATGGCCGTGGTAGGCCCCGGAGAACTTCAGCACCCGCTCCCGCCCGGTGGCGGCCCGCGCGAGGCGGATGGCGCTCATCGTCGCCTCGGTTCCCGAGGAGGTCATCCGCACCATCTCGACCGAGGGCACCCGCCGCACCACCTCGGCGGCCAGCTCCACCTCGGCCACGGTGGGCGCGCCGAACGTGGTGCCGCCCGACGCCGCCGCGACTACCGCCGCGACGACCTCAGGATGGGCGTGGCCCAGGATCAACGGGCCCCAAGATCCCACCCAGTCGACATATTCGTTGCCGTCGAGGTCGCGGATCGTCGGCCCGGATCCGGACGCGATGAAGATCGGATCTCGTCCGATCGAGCCCATCGCGCGAACCGGCGAGTTGACCCCGCCCGGCAGCAGCGACAGCGCGCGCGCGTACAGCTCGGACGAGCGGGCGGTGTTCGTTCCAGTCGCGCTCACACGCCGGCGTGCTCGCGTTCCCAGGCCCGATAGGCCTCGGTGAAGTAGAGCAGGCGGATCTTCTTGAACTCTGTCGAGGAGTAGAGCGTCGCGCGCTCCTCGATCCCCGTGTCGGCGGCGATCGAGTCGAGGATTGCGTCGCACTCCTGCTTCGAGCGCCCATGCGCCATCGTGAACACGGAGTAGGGCCAGTCCTCGTAGGTGGGGCGCTGGTAGCAGTGGGAGATTCCCCGGAACGCGGCCATCCTCGGCCCCAGCTCCATGATCCGCTCGTCGGGGACCCGCCACACGCCCATCCCGTTGGCGCTGAATCCGGCCCGGCGGTGAAACAGGATCGCGGCGACGCGGCGCAACAGCCTGCGCTCCTGCATTCCGCGCAGGTGCTCGAGGAGCCGCTCTTCAGCCATCCCCAGCTCGGCCGCCGCCGGCGTGTACGGTCGCGGAACGATCGGCATGTCCCCCTGAAGTGCGCGGATGACCGCCACGTCCAGCTCGTCGTAAGGCTGGCGCTCGGTCTCGGCGGGTTCCGCGGCCTCGACCGCCTTCGCGAGCATCTCGGTCCCGCCTTCCATCTCAAGGTCCATCCGGATCTTGAACAGCTTCAGCGTCGGCAGCTGGCGGATCGACTCGGCGCCCGCGAGCCGTCCCAGCACCTCCAACGTGCCCTCCAGACCGAGTGGAGAGTCCGGCTCGGTGGCGATCGTGAACCAGATGTTGAACTCGTGATTGCGCAGGTAGTTGTGCGAGACGCCGGGGTGGGCGTTGATCACGGTCGCCGCCCGCCAGGGATTCTCGGAGTCGACCTTGGCGGCCACCAGCATCGAGGAGTAGCCGAGCGCTCGGGTGTCGAAGATCGGCGTGACCTGGCGGATGATGCGCTCGGCGAGCAGTCGTGCGACGCGGTCGATCGCCTCCTCCTCTGAGATCCCAGCCTGTGAGGCGACGTGCTGATAGGGGCGCGTCGCGATCGGGAACGCCCCCTGCATCAGGTTGAGCAGCCGCTTGTCGAGCTCGTCGAGCGCGACCGCCGCGCCATGGTTGCGGCTGCGGAGCTTCGCCTGGTACTGCGCGCTCGCGGGCGCTGGATCTACCGCAGCCACTGCGCGGCGTCCTTGGCGTGATAGGTGATCACGATGTCGGCGCCGGCACGGCGGATCGAGGTCAGCGTCTCCAGCACCGCGCTGCGCTCGTCGAGGTAGCCGGCGGCCGCGGCGGCCTTCAGCATCGCGTACTCGCCGCTCACGTTGTACGCGGCCAGCGGCATCGCCGTGGTCTCCTTGACCCTGCGGATCAGGTCGAGATAGGGGAGGGCGGGCTTGACCATCAAGATGTCCGCGCCCTCTTCGGCGTCGAGCTGCGCTTCGCGCACCGCCTCGTTTCCGTTCGCGGGGTCCATCTGGTAGGAGCGTCGATCGCCGAACGCGGGCGCCGAGTCCGCCGCCTCGCGGAATGGTCCATAGAAGGCTGACGCAAACTTGGCCGAGTAGGCGAGGATCGGGGTCTCAACATGATCCTCCTCATCGAGCGCCGCGCGGATCGCTCCCACGCGCCCGTCCATCATGTCGCTTGGGGCGATCACATCCGCCCCGGCGCGGGCCTGCGAAACAGCCGTCCTCGCCAGTAACTCGAGCGTGGCGTCGTTGTCGACCGAGCCATCTGGCCTGACCACGCCGCAGTGGCCGTGGCTGGTGTACTCGCACAGGCAGAGGTCGGTGACCACGAGCAGCTCCGGGTGGGCCTCCTTGATCGCGCGGGTGGCGAGCTGGATCACTCCCTCGTCGTCCCACGCCCCCGACCCCTCCTCGTCCTTCGATGCCGGGAGGCCGAACAGGAGCACGGCCGGAATGCCGAGCTGCTGCGCGTCGCCGGTCTCGGCAACGGCGTGCGCGATCGAGAGCCGGTCGACCCCCGGCATCGCCACGATCGGCTCGCGCCGGTCGATCCCGTGCGCGACGAACATCGGATACACGAAGTCGCCGGCGTCGAGGCGGGTCTCGCGGACGAGGCCGCGCACCGCGCGAGTGGCTCGCAGTCGGCGCAGGCGGGTCTGCGGAAAAGGCATCGCTCGGGGTGAGGATACCGGTGGTCGATCGCCGCGCCCCGCACCGAGCCCCTGCGAGTCCGCCTCGTGCAAGTCCCCGAGGGGGTCTAGACCAGATTCCAGCGCTCGACCCGCCAGGATCTGATCAGCCCAGCCTCCTGGTAGGGATCGGCGGCGACGAACTCCTCGATCTCCTCGGGCGAGGAGCCCTGGAAGACGAGCGCTCCGCCATTGACCGGGTCGCCGAGCGCTCCCGCCATCCCGATCTTGCCCGCTTCCTGCTGCGCGCGAATGTGGCCCAGGTGCGCCTCGCGGTAAGGGCCGCGGCGCTCCGCCATGTCCTCGACATATTCGTAGAGCAGCAGATGGTGCGTCGAATCGGCCGCCACGCCGCCGAAACCCTATGACATTGCGGCAACCGGCGCCGTCCGGGCCGGTAGGCTTGTCCGCTGTGAGCAATCTCGAGAAACGCGGCGGCTATACGCCTCGGCGTCAGCGAGAGCAGCGCGCATACCGGCTGATCGTCGTCGGCGGGGTCGCCGGCGCGGTCGGCGTCGTCAGCCTGGTGCTGGCGGTCGTGGGGGCGATCGGCTCCACGATCCCGATCGTCGCGCTGATCGTCGCGGTCATCTGCGCGGTGCTGTTCCGCCGCATGGTCTCACCGCAGTAGACGACCTCGCACCCGCGGGCGCGCGGATGAACGCGTCTGGCTCCATGCTCGAGCACCCAAACTGACCCCGCGAAGGACGAAATGGGTGCTCATGCATGTATGTCGTGTATGAGCCCCCGTTTCGGCGCGAGGGGTGGTGATTTGGGGGCTCGTGCAGGTCGCCGCACGCGGCCGTGCGGGCGCCAGCCGGCGGTCGCGAACCCGCCGGCCGCCCCCGCCCATCGCAGCCCCTCAAGCAAACCTCCGCAGCGCGAGCCGCGCCAGGCACGCGAACACCGCGGTGAGGACCGCCAGGTGCAGCAGCGGCAGACCGATCCCCGGCGAGGTGCCGCTGAACGC
>JAFAZB010000124.1 GCA_019240015.1 Solirubrobacterales bacterium | reverse complement strand
GCTGCGGAATCGATCTCCCGGAAGACGCGTCCAACCCGGCCGTGGACGCGACGAGTGGGATCACCGACGGGGACCCTGGAAGCGGGTCCCCGTCGCGTTTAATCAGCGCGCCGCGCGGGCGCCGAGCGGAGTGGGCGCGAGCCGCATGGCCTTGCGCACCCCGTCCGGCAGGTACCAGTTCCAGCGCCCCACGAGCTTCATCGTGGCCGGGACGAGTAGTGCGCGGACGATCGTGGCGTCGAGCAGGATCGCGGCCGACAGGCCGATGCCGAATTCCTGCAGGCCGACGAACTCGCCCGCCGTGAAGCCGGCGAAGGCAGCGATCATGATGATCGCCGCCGCGGTGATGATCCGGCCGGTGTGCTCCAGCCCGAAGGCGACCGCGTGCTCGTTGTCGTGGGCTTCATCCCACTCCTCGCGCATGCGGGACAGCAGGAACACTTCGTAGTCCATCGACAGGCCGAACAGCATCGCGAACAGGAAGATCGGGATCCAACCGTCGATCTGGGGGCTCGACTTGAGCCCCAGCAGGTCGTGGCCGACCCCATGCTGGAAGAACAGCACCAGCACGCCATAGGTCGCGCCGACCGACAACAGGTTCATGAACACGGCCTTGACTGGCAGCACGATCGACCGGAAGGCCCGCAGCAACACGAAGTAGCTGATCACCAGCACGGCCGCGACGAGCCATGGGAAGGCCCCGTACGCCTTGGCGACGAAGTCGACGCCGAACGCGGGCGCGCCGGTCACCAACACCCGGGCCGTGCCGAAGTTCGCCTGCGGGATATAGCGATCGCGGATCCGGTGCACCAGGTGCATCGCCTGGGCGGTGCCGGAGTCCTGATAGGCGGCTGCACGGATCTGCGCGATCTGCTCGGTCGGGTCGAGCAGGCTCGCGCTGTGGGCCCGCTGCGGCGTGGTCAGGAAAGGAGCCGCAATCGTCGAGCGGTTGACCGCGGGGTCGGCATACAGCAAGGCCACCAGTCGGCGTTCGGCGGCCACGACCCCGGACGTGATCGCTCCGCGCGCGCTCCCGGTGTCGATCAGGATCTGGTTTGGCGCCAGCGAGCCGGCCCCGAGCGTCCGCTCGAGCAAGAACAGACCGTCCGTCGCCTCCGTGCCGGACGGATAGCCGCGGTTGTCGCCGCCGGTGACCTTCAGCTGTGTGGCGGGATACGCGACCGCCAGCATCACCGCGGCGGCGCCCACCAGGATCGGCACCGGATGGCGCATGATCGTCCGCGCCAGCCGGGTCCAGAACCCCCGGTCGGCCGCCGTGCGGCGCGCCATCATCCCGCGCGGCAGGAGGGAGAACCGGTTCACGCCGCGGCCGAGCAGCGACAGGAGGGCCGGCAGCAGCGTCGCCGAGGCAGCCACGCTGACGAGTGGGATCAGCAGGCCGCCGATTCCCATCGAGCGGATGAAGGGCAACGGCATGAAGGCCAGCAGGGCGAGCCCGATCGCGACGGTCAGCCCGGAGAAGATCGTGGCCCGACCGGCGGTGGTCATCGTGCGCAGCAGCGCCTCACGCGGGTCCTCTGTTCGCGCGAGCTCCTCCCGGTACCGGAACACCACCAGCATCGAATAGTCGACCGCGATCGCGATTCCGATCAGCGACACGATGTTGGTCACGTAGGTGGCCATCGTGGTCAGATGGGCGACGATCCAGACGAGCCCGAGCGTGGTCGTGATCGTGACCGCCGCGAACAACAGCGGAACCACAATCGCCCCGAGGGTGGCGAACATGAACGCCATCACCACCACCGCGATCGGCACCGCGATCTCCTCGCCCCGAGCGAGATCCTTCCCGTACAAGGGAGTCGTGTCGTGGTTGATCGCGGGAAACCCCGTCAGGTAGAAGCGGATCCCCGCGACCTGTCCGATCGCATGGCGTACCGCTGTCGTGCGGTTCGACGCCGCCACGTTCTCGAGCGGGGTGTCGATCTCGACGTAGGCGACACCGCTGCCAGCGCGCAGCGCCGGTCCGGCTTTCCCGCCGCTGACCGCGGCCGCGCCGCGCTGGGCTGCGGCCTCGATCGCCGCCATGTCGAGCGAACCCCCGGTGGACTGCGCGACCAACGTGAACGCGCCGTCGCTGCGTTCGTGGAATCGGTCGTGAAGCAGCGTCAGTCCGTTCTGCGATGGCGACCCCGGCACGCTGAACTGGTTTGAGAGCAGCGAGCCGACGTTCGCCGCTCCCGCCCCCCCGAGCACGAACAACACGAGCCACAGCACCAGCACGATCCGGCGGTGGGACAGCACCAGCTCGGTCGACTTGCGCATTGGCGCGATATTAGGACCTCGGTCCCGGCGCGCGGTTACGCGTGCGAGCGTCGCCGCCCAAGTCGCGGCTAAGTGCGCCAGACGAGGCTCATGACCGCCCGCGCGAAGCGCTCGTATCGCTCAGGCGAATAGCCCTGCGGATCGGTCAGCACCATGCGCCCGGCCTCCTCGCCGAGGCTGCGAATGGCCCGGGCGATCAGCTCGACGTCGATCTGCCCGGGCATGCCCGGTCGACCGATCGCCCAGCGGGCGAGCCGCTCGATCCGCTCGAGCGTGCGCGCGCGGTTGGTCTCGACGTGCTCGCGGACGATCGCGGGCGTCCCGTCCAGCGGCAGCAGGATGATCCGCCACGTGGCGGGCCGGCTGGCCACCGCCTCGAGGAACCTCCGTACGCCGGTACTCAACAGCTCGGCGGGGTCCCGCTGACCGGGGTCCTCGGGTACCACCTGCTCGAGCTGAGCGAGCGCGTAGCGTTCCTCGCGCTCGATCAGGGCATGCAGCAGCGTCGCGAGGTTGGGGAAGTGGTCGTAGACCACGGGACGAGTCACGCCCGCCTTGCGGGCGATCGCTTCGATCGAGACGCCGCCGTAGCCCTGCTCGAGGATCACGTTCAGCGCGGCGTCGATCAGCTGCTCGCGGCGTTGCTCTGGCGGCATCCGTGGCGCATAGCGCCGCCGCGGCCGGGCGGACGCCTCCGTGGAGCGTCGGGGCAGCATCCCGGTCGGGGAAGGTAGCACCCGCGGGCCCTGTGCCTACACGTCTGTAGGTTCCCGCTCCTCGCGCCGGCGCGTCCCCGCGACGTGCATCGCTACGGTCGCGGGGATGATCGCCGTATTCGACGGTCACAACGACGCGCTGACCCGTGAGGATCACCGGTTGATCGCCGGCGGTCGCCCAGGCGGTCACCTCGACCTGCCGCGGATGCGCGCCGGCGGCGTCAGGGGCGGAATCTTCTCGGTCTTCACCCCCTCCCCGACCGAGAACTCGATTCCCGTTCCGCGCGATGACGGCGTGCTGGAGTACGAGCTCGCGCCGCCGATCGAGACCGGCCGGGCCGCTGCGCACGCCGCCGCCGCCGCCGGGCGCCTGTTCGCGCTCGCGCGTCAAGGTCAGGTTCGCGTTGCGCGCTCGGTCGGCGATCTCGACGCGGCCCACGGCGACGAGGGCCCGCCGGCCGCGGTGCTCCACCTCGAGGGTGCCGAGGCGATCGGCCCCTCGCTCGAGTCATTGGAGCTCTGGTACCAGGCGGGGCTGCGCTCACTCGGACCGGTGTGGAGCCGCGCAAACGCGTTCGCCCACGGAGTGCCGTTCGTCTCGCCGTCGTTGCCTGACACGGGACCAGGGCTGACCGCCGCCGGCCACGAACTGGTGGCTCGCTGCCGCGAGCTCGGAATCATGGTCGACCTCAGCCATCTGAACGAGGCCGGATTCTGGGATGTGGCCAGAGCCGAGCTCGGCCCGCTGGTCGCAAGCCACTCGGCAGCGCATCGGCTGTGTGCAACCTCGCGCAACCTGACCGACGCTCAGCTCGACGAGATCGGTTCCTCGGGCGGGTTGGTGGGGGTTGTGTTCGCGTGCGCTTTCCTGCGCCCCGACTTCGCCGAGGATCCGGACACCCCGCTGGCACTGATCGCGCGGCACGCGAGCTACATCGCCGAGCGGATCGGCGCCGAGCACGTGGCGCTCGGCTCGGATTTCGACGGCGCGACGATTCCAGCTGAACTGGGAGACGTGGCGGGGATTCCGCGAGTGGTCGACGCGCTGGCGCAGGCCGGATTCAGCGATCGCGAGCTGGCGGCGATCGCGTGGTCGAACTGGCGCCGCGTGCTAGCCGCCTGGTGGTCTGCATGAGCGATTCGGGGCAGGGGCAGCCGCCGCGGTCGAGCCCGCTCCGACTAGGATCCGGGCATCGAGCTGACCGCTGACATCGTCCCCGGTATGCACCGCCTGGGCAGCTCGTTGGTCAACTGGTACCTGGTCGCGGACGATGGACGGCTGACCGCCGTCGATGCCGGCCTGCCCGGGTTCAAGAACACGCTGGAGGCGGACCTCGCGAGACTGGGGCATTCGACGGCCGATATCGAAGCGTTGATCCTCACCCACTCCGACGGCGATCACACCGGCTTGGCTCGCGCGCTCCACGAGGCCGGCGCCAGGGTCTTGATCCACTCGGGCGACGAGCCCAGCTTGCGCAAGCCAGGGCTCAAGCCGGGCGACGCCAGCCCCCCGCATCTGCTCCGAGAACTGTGGCGCCCCGGTCTCTGGCGCCTGTTCGCCGCGATGGCGATCTCCGGCGGCGCCATGCCGAAGCCGTTCGAGGGCGCGGAGACGTTCTCGGACGGCGACCTGCTCGACGTGCCGGGGGCGCCGCGGGTGATCGCCACCCCGGGCCACACAGTCGGTCACTGCGCGTTCCACTTCGAGCGCCACGGCGCGCTGGTCGTCGGCGACGCACTGTGCACCAAGAACCCGATCACCGGCAGCCGTGGACCCCAGGTGATGCCGTCCTTCCTCAACGTCTCGACCGAGCAGTGCGTCGCTTCGCTCGCCTTGCTCGAGGACGTCGCGGCGGACGTGATGCTCGCCGGCCACGGAGAGCCGTGGCGCGGTCAGCCCGCCGCGGCGATCGCCGCCGCGCGAGCGCGCTAACGCCGCCGCCGCCGCGCTCCGTCCTGCACCAGGCGCCGCAGCACCTCCTCGTCCCAGCGATGCGTGCGCATCAGCCGGTAGCGCTCGGCGCTCACCTCGAGGTAGGCCTCGGCCTCGCTGCGCTTCCCGATCAGATCGGCATCTCGCAGCATCTCGACGACGGGCCGGAATTCTGTCTCGAGCCACAGATACGCGGTCTCACCGCGGCCGACGGGCTCGCCTCGATCCTGGCTCAGCCGAAACCCCCACGCCTCGACGCTCTCCGCGAGCTCGGCATAGTCCCACGGGTCGGACAGCACGATCTCGGCCCGGGCGTCTTCGGGCAGCGGGACGCGCTCGAAGAACTCGCGCACGAGGCTCTTCGGAGGCAGGTCGGCGAGCGTGATCGTGCGCTCGGCGCCGACCCGGGTGACCACCTCGGTCACGTAGGCATCGATGTCCTCGCGACCCAGTGAGCGGGCGACCGAGACGCGGTGGTGGCCGTCGCGGACGAAGTGGATCTCGCCGATCCGGACCAGGTCGATCGGCGGCATCGCCTCGCCGCGCCGCATCGCCGCGGCGATGTGCTCCCACCGCGAGCGGACCCTGGCGGAGGTGGGCCGGAAGCGTCGATCGAACTCCCGTCTCCGATCGACCGTGCCCACGATCGCGTCGAGCGGGACCACCTGAGGGCCAACTCGGTGCTCGCTGACGAACCCCAGTGCCTCCACCACCTCCTCGTAGGGGAGGATCACCCCGACGTCGTCGGGCTCGCCGCGCAGGCGCCCCGCGAGCTTGGCGAGCGCGGCCCGGCGCCGGGCGCGCATGAAATCGTGCTGCGCGTCCAGGCCGGGCAAGCCCGTGGAGCGCGTCGCCTTCGGCATCGCGCCCGAGGTTAGCTATGTGCTGCTAGCTGGAGGCGGGCGGAGCCGGCGCCGCTTGCTCGCGGTCGGAGCCGTCCGCCAGCAGGCTCTGCCCGCTGTCGGCGTCGAATAGGTGCAGATGCCAGGAGTTGAACCACAGCTCGAGCTCCTCGCCCTGCCTGACCTTGCTCGCCGCGTCGAGCCGCGCCACCACTTGACTGCCTTCGTGCGAATGCGGCAGATCGGCGGCGCCGGCGTCCTGGGCCAGCTCCTCGAGCTCGGCGGAGGAGACCCGCTCGGACTCGACCACGAAATACGCGTAGTACTCGGCTCCCATCGACTCGAGCACGTCGATCTTGGCCCGGAAGGTTGTCCCGCGAGACCTGTCACCGACGAGGCTCGCATCCTCGAAGTCCTCAGGGCGCAGCCCGACGATCACGCCCCGGCGACCGCCGCCTGGCCCGGCGCCGAGCTTCTGCTGGAGCTCTTGGGGCAGCGCCACCTCGCCGATCGGCAGTCGGACTCGGTCGGACTCGAGGTCGCCGGGCAGGAAGTTCATCGACGGGGAGCCGATAAAGCCGGCGACGAACAGGTTCTTGGGATGGGCGTAGAGCTCGCTGGGCGGCCCGACTTGCTGCAGCAGCCCGGCCCGCATGACCGCGATCCGATCCCCGAGCGTCATCGCCTCGGTCTGGTCGTGGGTCACGTAGATCGTGGTGGTGTTCATGCGCTGCTGGATCCGCGAGATCTCGGTCCGCATCTGGACGCGCAACTTCGCGTCGAGGTTCGACAGCGGCTCGTCCATCAGGAAGACGCTCGGGTTGCGGACGATCGCGCGGCCCATCGCGACGCGCTGGCGCTGGCCTCCCGACAGATTGGCCGGCTTGCGGTCGAGGTGCTGCTCGAGGTCGAGCACCCTGGCCGCCTCGCTGACCTTCTGGTTGATCTCTTCGTCGGGGACCTTGGCGAGCTTGAGCGCGAACCCCATGTTGTCGCGCACGGTCATGTTGGGGTAGAGCGCGTAGTTCTGGAACACCATCGCGATGTCGCGGTCCTTAGGCGCGCGATCGTTGACCACGGTGCCGCCGATCTTAAGCTCGCCGTCGGAGATGTCCTCGAGTCCGGCGACCATCCGCAGCGCGGTCGACTTGCCACAGCCCGACGGTCCGACCAGGATCATCAGCTCGCCGTCCGGCACGTCGAGGTTGAAGTGCTTGACGGCCTCGAAGCCGTCCGGGTAGCGCTTGGTCACGTCCTGGAATTCGATCTCGGCCATGTCTCAGGAGGCTCCTTGTCGGTCAGTCCACATCTAGCCCTTCACCGCGCCCGCTGTCAAGCCGGCGACGATCCGGCGCTGGAACAGGATCACCAGCAGCATCACGGGCACCGTCACGACCACCGCTGCCGCCGCGATGTCCCCGATCGGCTGCGTGAACTGTGAGACGCCGGGGAACAGTGCGATCGCCGCGGGAACCGTCTCCGCCTTGGTCGTCGAGGTGAGCGAGATCGCGAAGATGAAGTCGTTCCAGCAGATGATGAACACGATGATGAATGTCGTCGCGATCCCGGGGGTCGCGAGCGGCGCGATCACCTTGCGGAACGCCTGTGCCGGCGTCGCGCCGTCGACCTGGGCAGCCTGCTCGAGCTCCCACGGGATCTCCCTGAAGAACGCCGACAGCGTGTAGATCGAGAGCGGCAGCGCGAACGTCATGTACGGGATGATCAATCCGGGCCAGGTGTCGTACAAGCCGATCTGCCGCCACAGGTTGTAGAGGGGGCCGACGAGCGAGACCTGCGGGAACATCGCGACCGCCAGCGAGACCGCCAGGATGATCCGCTTGCCGGGGAAGTCGAGCCGCGCGATCGCGTACGCGGCCGCGGAAGCCAGCAGGACGGCGAGCGCGGTCGAGATCAGCGCGATCCCGATCGAGTTGCGCAGCGCGCTGGTAAATACGCCCGCGTTGAAGATGTCCTTGTAGTTCGACAGCGTCCACTGGTGCGGGATGAAGCTCCCGTCGGTGACCGTGGTCGGCGTCTTCAGCGACAGCATCACGATCCAGACGACTGGCACGAGCGAGGCGATCACGACCACCACGAGTGCCGCCGACCAGCCGCTGCGCTGCTTTGCCCGTTGGCTCATCTGGCCTCCGCTCCTGGCGCGGCGCCTGCGCCGAATCCCTTGATGAACACGAACGCGATCAGCGCGACCAGCAGGAACAGCAGCACCGAGACCGCGGAGCCCAGCCCCAGGTTCAGCCGGTTGAGCAGCGTGCTGTAGTTCAGCATCGAGATCGACTCGGTCCCCTGCGCGCCCTGGTTGAAGATGTAGATCGTGTCGAAGATCCTGAACGCGTCGAGCGTCCGGAACAGCAGCGCGACCAGGATCGCCGGCTTCATCAGCGGCACGGTGATCCGCCAGAAGCGCTGCCACGTCGTGGCCCCGTCGACCCGGGCGGCCTCGTGCAGCTCATCCGGGACGAGCGCCAGCCCCGCCAGCAGGAGCAGCGCCATGAACGGGGTGTTCTTCCAGATCTCGGTGATGATGATCGCGACGTAGGTGGTGAACTGGTGGCTCAGCGGGTCGCTTGTCAGCCCGAGCAGCTTCGGGATCCAGCCACTGTTCAAGGACCACGCGTATTGCCACGAGTACGCCGCCACCACGGCGACGATCCCGTAGGGCACGAGCGCGATCGCGCGGACCGCCCCGCGACCGAAGATCGCCCGGTGCATCGCCAGCGCCAGCAGCATCCCCAGCACCAGCTGGATGCCGACGCTGATCACGGTGATGATCGCGGTGTGGAGCACGTCCTGCCACCACACGGGCGCGGAGAGCACGTGGCCGTAGTTGGACAGGCCGATGAACTTGGTCGCGTTCGGGAACCGGAGATCCGAGCGCTGCAGCGACAGGATCACCGCGTCGAGGATCGGGTAGGCGGTGACGAGCACCATCACGATCGCGGCGGGGCCGACGAGCATCGCGGCGAGGCGACGCTCGCTCTTGGCCCGCTCGGTCAGGTGCTGGCCGCGCGCCGGCGGGACGGCCGCGGGCTGCTCGGCGGTTGCCACGCCGGTGCTCACAGCAGCGCCCCCGAGGAGAGCGCCTTCTTGATCTCGTCACGCAGCGTCGTCACGACGGTGTTCGGCTGAATCGACGAAGTGGGCGAGAGGGCCTTCTGGATCGCCAGCGAGACGTCGGCATAGGCGGGCGTCGTCGGCCGGATCCCGTAGTGCTGGATCTGCGCCTTCAGCAACGCGTGGAACGGGTACTGCTGGGCGATCGACGGCTCGTCGTAGATGCTCGCGCTGACGGGCGCGAGGCCGCCCTTGATCGCGTCCCGAACCTGATTGGCCGGCTGGGTCAGGCAGGTGATCGCGTCGAACGCCTCCTGCGGATGCTTCGAGTAAGCCGACACCGCGAGGTTGTAGCCGCCGATCGAGACCTTCGGGTCGGTGCCGGGGGTTACGGTCGGGAACAGCGCGTACCCCATCTTGCTCTGGATCCCTGCCTTCGCCGCGGCGGGCCACACGAACGGGTAGTTGATCTCGAACGCCGCCGTGCCCTTCTCAAACGAGACCCGCGCGTCGTCCTCCTTGTCTGTGTTTAGCGACGGATCGGCTGCCGGAGACGTTGCCAGCCTGTGCATGAGCGACGCCGCGAGCTTCGTGGACGGGCCGACGACCACCTTGTTGTCCGACGTTACGATCTGACCCCCCGCCGAGTCCACCAGTGAGTTGAACCACACAACCAGCCCCTCGTACTGGGCGCCCTGCTCCTCGATGTAATGCGGCTTGCCTTGCTTGGCGAGCGCGATCGCGTCCGTGATCATCTCGTCCCACGTCTTGGGCGGGTTGGGAACCAGGTCCTTGCGGTACCAGAGGAGCTCGGTGTTGGAGTTGATCGGCCCGGCATAGAGCTGGCCCCTCCAGGTGGCGGTGGCGATCGGCCCGGCCAGATCGCCGTTCGTCTCCTGCGCTGCCATCGCCGCGGGCCAGGGCCGGATCCACTTGGCGGTCGCGAACTCGGCGGTCCAGTCGACATCCATCGCGAGGATGTCGATCGAGGAGTCCCCGGCCGCCAGCCGACGGACGAGCGAGACTCGCTGCTGGTCAGATGCCGTCGACAGCAGATTGATCTTGATCTGATACTTACCACCGGAGGCCTTGCTGCAGTTCGCCGCGGCTGTGGCGAATGACCCCGAAGGCTCCGGGAAGACGTACCAGTTAAGCGTGGCGGGCCCCTTGCCCGAGGATCCGCAGCTGGCCAGGATCAAGGCCGCCAGAGCGACGCCGAACACAGCTGCGGTGTGACGTATCGAGTCCGTCCCTCTCTCCTCGTCGAGTGCTGCCGATGGCCAGCTCGACCTGCACCTAGTACCCGCTTCGCGTCGCGACTAACCGGGGGCGACGGCGCGCCGGCCGGGTAGTCAAGATGACGTACAAACTGAAAGGGGTCGGATGCGCACGAAGCCAGTTCTTGCCGTGGTTCAGGTCTCGCTGATGCTTGCCGCCGGGGTGGCACTCGGTGGCTGCGGCGGCGGCTCTTCCTCGACCCATTCCCGGCGCGCGCGTGGCAGTGCGAGCATCCGGACCTACCACCTGACCCTGAGCGGCGCGGCGGAGACCCCCGCCGGCGCTACTCACGGAAGCGGGGCTGCGGTGATCGCGCTACATCTCAGCTCGCGCCAGGTCTGCTACCGCTTCGCCCATCTGCGGGGGTTCACGGGCGCCACCTTCGCGCACATCCACAAGGGCGCGAGCGGCATGGCCGGCAACATCGTCCTGCCGCTGTCGACCGCGACCAAGCTCCACCACAGAGGTTGCGTGGCCGCGAGCGCCAGCCTGATAAGCGCGATCCAGGCCGACCCCAGCGGCTACTACGTGAACATCCATAGCGTCAGTTATCCGGCGGGCGCGGTCAGGGCGCAGCTGTAGAAGCGGTTCTCGCGGGGGGTGCGTGGCGGGCGACCTGCACGTCGGCTATGCGCACAGCGCGCACCGCTGCCACTCGAACGGGCGCGAGATGCCGCGCAGACGGCGGTCGTTCTCGCGCCATCCACGATTCAGGTGGCGCCCGATCACCACCGCCGCGATCGGGCCCGCACCGGCCGCCTTCAGTGCGGCGGCGGCGCTCTGGGCATTCGCGCCCGTCGTCCAGGTGTCATCGATCAGCAGCACGGCCTCGCCAGCGAGCCCAGCGGTGGCCTCGTACTTGTCGCGATGGAACTCGCGCGCTGGGACCTCGACGGTTGACCGCCTGATCAGCCGCTGGTAGCGCTGGCGCGTCGGCCCGACCAGCTCGCCGACGATCCAGCGCAGCGGATGGCGGTCGTCACGGAGACGATCGCCT